>NC_019740.1 GCF_000317515.1 Allocoleopsis franciscana PCC 7113
ACTCGGATGACTTTTTGGTATGCAGACCTAACCCACTCAAACTAACGGCTACTGTTTCATCCAACTTCTAGCCAAGGAATGAGGTTAATGTTAATTCAACCCTTAGATAGACCATTAGATAAAGTATCGCACTTCATTAGTCAGAGGAGAGGGGACTTCTCAATCTTTAGGATGGCTTTAGGGCAGAAAGCTTCAAAACACGTTTGAGTAGTCTTACATAAGGATAAGAGAAATGGACAATTCGTTGAGCCGCCCCTTGGCTGTGGTGACGGGAGCCTCTAACGGCATCGGCTACGAACTCGCCAAACAGTTTGCCCAAAACGGCTTCGATCTCCTCGTCACAGCTACTGGACCGAGTATCAATGAAGCCGCTCAAGCCTTCGAGGGGCTGGGTGCCAAGGTTGAGACGGTGCAGGCAGATCTGGCTACGTATGACGGTGTTGAGACACTTTACAACCAGATTAAGGCGACTGGTCGAGCGGTGGAGGCGATCGCCATCAACGCGGGTGTTGGCGTCGGCGGTGATTTTGCTCGCGAGACTGACCTGAAGGACGAGCTTAATCTCATCAACCTGAACGTCGTGTCATCTGTGCATCTCGCCAAACGGGTCGTGAAGGACATGGTCGAACGCGGCAAGGGTCGCATCCTCTTCACTTCATCCATCGCTGCCATCATGCCCGGACCGTTTGAGGCCGTCTACCTCACTGAGCCTGGGTCGGCAAACAAGTAAGCGGGCGAGACGAGAGCGACCTCCAGTCGTAACATTACAAAAGGCAAGCCAGCTTAATCATGTTTGCCTTTCAGCTCCACATAGGCACAGCTTGAGCGAGTTCTAGGGCAAATAAGGGGCGATGCGATCGCTCGATTTGGTCAAAAGTTCTTTTCACGACATCAACGGGCGTAGCCATAACGCCATTTACTACTCATGAAACAGTAAAACATTTAACATATAGAGGACTAAGTTTTGATGTGTGCAACATCGTTATTCAGTTGAGGGTTAGGCACGTCGAAAATCACCTCGAACTCAGATGCTGGCATATACCGATGTAAAAACCGACGATGGTCTTCTGCATCTTGCCTGTTAAAAAAACGGGCTACTGTGTAACGTCGAGCATCGGGTAACAGCCGGACAATTGCCCAAGGTCGAGAATAATCTTCAGATTGTTGCACTCGTTGATCGGTTGTGGCTTGCCCTGGTTTGGGTGTGAGGGCATTTTGGACAATCGCCCACATTTTCTCCCGTGCTGGGCTGGAATCATTCGGTATCAAACTCCAATCGCCCACGGGGGCGGGTAGCCAGGTGAGAGTATAATCGTCCTGACCCTCTTGGGAAAGCTGCCAGGAGAGACGGCGGGATTGTTTCTTGCACTGATAACCTTGTTGGCGAAAAACGGCACAAATCTGTTCGCCTTCTTTATTGAGGCGAAGCCAATCCGAATGTTTCATTGGTCTAAAAGGGTGTAATCGGTAAATCAGGGTGAGCGCTCTTAAGATGGGATTTCAGCGCTTTTGATGTTGAGAAAAAAGCGACCGCTCTTGTCACGAGCTCATAAGAGCGATCGCCTGCCACAAGCTTGTAATAACATGGAAATTGATACAAAAATCACACGACTACTGTTCCATAGGCACAACACAGAATATCTAGATGGACTGTAGTTACCCTAATTTGAGAATGTGTGGCAAAAATATGGGATTTTCCTATTGACATCCTCATGATTTTCTGTATCTACCGACCGAGACAGAGACGATGCAAAAGCGTCTCTGGGATGTCTTCGTAGCATTCCAACAAGATATCCGCCAGAGCCAAATACCACTTGTGGTAATGTCTGGGGGGTTGGTAATGGCGTCCTCGCCGAAACCACTGGTTAACCGTTGTGATGTCACACCGACATAGCTGCGACATTTGCTCGTAGGTCACATCCCATTTCTCATAAAATTGGCGAGGGGTCATTTCCAGTCGGCAGTTGGCAAAACGCGCAATGAGCCGTAGTTCTCGCTCACCGATGGGGCGGGGATTTCTCATGATTCCTCCCCGATTCGCGCTAAGTCCTCTTCCCAAGCAGTGGCAGCAACAACCCAAGCAGCACTTGAACTCGTGGAATCGAGCCACAGAATGTAACGCCACATCCAACAGCAGCGGTGAGGGGCATAGTTGTAGAAGCGCCCAATCACCACTCCCCATTCGGAGCTGTTCACGGAAACTATCGCCCCAAATTCAAACCGGGGTTTTGGTGCGTTATTAGGAAAGTCAGACGGTAAGGAAGCTGACTGGGGAAACTCTAGGGTAATGGGACGAGAAAATACATCGGCGTTGCCGTGACGGTGAGCATTGAAATAACCACTCATGAGCTTTCCGTTGAGGCTACCCGTTAGCTGATTGATGAGTAGGGCGGCAATTGAGTCGAGTTCCTCTGGCTCTAGGTGTAGCTCTTGGGCATTGAAGTCAGCATCTTGAAAATGACTCAGCGTTTCGAGAAGTTCGGTGATACCGAAATCGTCTAGGGCTTGCTGATAAGCACAAGAACTCCCTGCCAGATACTCTGACGAGGGTTGATTGTTTGGCATGATTAAAGAACCTCCATGAACATTTGGAGTTAGCCGCGCTTTCCGGCTTCCCAACCACTAAGCGCGGCTTTTCCATCCTGAAATAATTATGTACATAACAAATACAAGAGTCAAATTAGGGAAATGACATCAGTTATGGCTATAATCCCCGTCGAGAGAGACAACTTCAGCTAGTCAAAGCAAACTCATGTCAGTAGAAAAAGGCGGCGAATCGGGACGACCTCTTAAGTGGGGTGAGCGAAAGGCAAGAACAACTTTTTCCCTCACCCCTTGGGCGATCGATGAACTCGATAAGATAGCGAAGAGATTCAACCTGAGTAAGTCAGAGCTAATTGAGCAGCTCACTCGCGGTCGATTTGTACTCATTCCAAAGGAGGGTGAGACGGCAGAAGTAATAAAAAAGCCCTCAGGCGGCACATCGCCTCTTTAAACGATGAAGAATGCCAGCAGGAAATAGCTACAGAGAAAGAAGCCGCAGAAGTCTGGCTCAAACAGCTAGAGGAAGTAAATTCAGACGAAGATGAATCATGACCCAAACCCGTATGCACTTACTCACCCCTATTCAGGGCTATACCAAGCGTGGTGTTCTACACGCGCCGCCCACGATTATTTTCGGCAATGTGCAAGATAAGCAAGACACAGATTTCCCCTAGAACGAAGTGTACGCTACTCGACATTTAGACATTCAAACATTTAGACATTTAAACATTTAGACATCTGAATGTTCACTTCTCGACTTCAACCACTGCTCGACCAACTCTTTAACGATGTCGCTCATCTCCCGCTCCTCATCCGCCGCCGCCGCTTTAAGTTGCTTGTGCAGTTGCTTGGGGAGGTAAACCGTCGTGCGTACATAATCAGGGTCGGTGCTTTTGGACTTACGCACTGGTTTGGAATCCGTTGGCTCTCTTGTCTGCTTTTTTTGTTTGGTTGCACCAAATAGAGCATCAAACCGAGTACTGTCTTTTTTGTTAGTCATGGCAGAATCTCTTTTCCCACTTCAAAGTAACAACGCCAAGCTATACCCGCGTAGGAGTCGCCTTTGACTTGATTGACGGGTACACCTTCTAAGGCCGCTTTTTGAAACACAGCAAGGCGTCTAATACCTGTGCTGAACATGGGCAGTTCAACTTTAGCGATCGCATTTTTGGCCTCTTCACCGGTCTTGTTCGGGTGTGGAGGGATGAGAGTCAAAAGAATTTTGTAGTTAGTCTTGAGACAATGAAGAGCCTCTACCATCTGAAGTGTGGCACCGAGGGCTAAAGCATCGGGGCTGGTGGGCAGTACTAATAGGTCACAACCAGAAGCAATAATTTTGAGTTCATCCGGTGATGGTCTAGCCGGGGTGTCGATGATGATGTGTTCGTACTCACGCGCAAACTTCACGGCTTGCTTTTCATCCACGACTTTAAAAGGAAGATTGCCGCGACTCGCCCAGTCTAAAGCACTGCGGTTGAGGTCGCCGTCTACTAGCAGTGTGGGAGCTTTGTCCTGAAAGTATGCGGCTAGGTGCAGCGCGGAGGTGGTTTTCCCCACTCCCCCTTTGAAACTGGCAACTGTGACGATCATTGCCTTTACCTGGTCTTGGATAGAGAGATTTTAACGCAGATCTGAACGTTTAAACATCCAGACATCTAGATTTTTAAATGTCTGGATGTTTGTGTAAGTGGAGATATCTAGACTCAGAGCAGACTGACCCAATGCTTTGCTTCCTCAGTTATTGCTTGCCTTTTTGTTAGACTCCTTGCTCCCGGAGAATTCGACTTTTTACATCTTCGGGCAACCTTTCATCATTCAAGAGCACATTCAGCAAAGGCGCGTTTTTCCCTTGAGCGTGGACGATCGCGACCGCAACGGCACACATATTCGCCACGGGGAGCACCCGATCGCCGATAACAAAATCATCTCGGACAATTTGCTCCAACAATTTATCATTATGTTTAGCTAATTTATTCAGAAGTCCTGTAATCACTAACTTATCGATTTTGCGACTGATATCGGTTGACCGCAAAAGGGCACGCGTATGTTCAGCGAGTTGGGGCATCAACCTGACATCTTTCAGATTCGTCATTTGATTCAAACTGATGAAGGCTGAATGAGCCACCATGTCAAGAGTTTTTTGATTTTTTTCGTTGACCAGGTTATGAGTTAAATTCAAAGCGGCTTCCGCTAACGCTAAGGAAATAGAAACATTTCCCGAAAGATGATTCCAAATTAAACAGTTCAGTAATTTATATAAAAGCAGCACCACCTCTGGAGCCTGCTCGTTAGCTAATGTATCGAAGACGGTGAGAATTTCTGGCTCGGTAACTTCTAAACCAGAGTCAATAGCGGCTATTAATGCCTTTAAACAGTTCTGACGCACTCCAACTATTTTAGAGCGAGCTAATACTGGAAGCAGTTGAGAAACATTTATTGATTTGTGTTGTTCGGCAAAAGCGAGAATTATCCAGGATGCATCACGGGCAACATCGATAGACTCATCTAAACAAAATTGCAGGATGTTAGAGAGAGCGAATGATGAGCCATGTTCGGCTTGACGCTGGTAAATTTTTAATAAGGCTGACCGGGATTCTTTAGATTTTGCCGTTTGCTGGAGATAGGGTTCTAGCTGTTCGGGAATGTGGCTGAGTTTTTTAAGAATTGGATTGGTTTGGTTTTGGGGTAAATTGGGGAGCAACTGTTGGAGGAGTTGTCCGAGTAGGTGTTGTACTGGGGGAGAATCAGTTGCCAGTGCATCAATGACACGAATTAATTCGATAGGATGTTGATGAACTAAAGGGACAACCCATTGAGCTAAAGCTAATCTTAATTCTGGGTCTACTTGAGATTTTCCTCGAATTGGAGCGGCAATTTCTCTCAAGAGGGTCGATAGTGATGATATCCGGTTTTGCAGAAGGGTTGTGATAGGAATTTTCAATAAAATAGAAGCCACTTTGTTGCTGGCTCCACTATTGATAGCTTCTTGAATCGCGATGAGATTGCAGCGATTAAAATCTTTAGATTCTTGGGATTGACTATCTGTAAATAGATGTTCGATTAAGGTTTCCAATACGTCTGGAACTAAGGCAGCTTGTTGACCGACAACGCCTGCCACTACTGAAGTCCAATCTTTGTCAAGGGGAGTGTGGAGGGCTTCAACCCAGGAGGTTCCAAAGGGTGAATCGGGCGAGGAGAGCCAGTTGGGAAGTAAATACTTGAGCAGTTCTTTTACTTTTTCCTTTTCCCGGCATTGCTCGGAAGCGGGTTTTTGCACAATCGCTAGAAGCAATTCTCGTTGGATTAATTCAGGGACTCCAGGCTTTAAATAAAGGTCAACGACCAGAGAACGAACGTTGCCACCAAATATAAAATAATAGTCTGTTAAAAGGGAAAGAACATCTAAGTCAATTTGGCGTTCCCAATGTGGAAGAGCTTTATTGTAATAAGTTGCGATTAGTTGACCATAGATATGGTATAATTCTTGTTGGCTATCGAGCGCTTTTGCTGTTCGGTTTTTGACGGCGTCTAAGGCTTGTTGAAAGCGATCGCGTTTGGCTGTGTTTAGGCGAGTTAACAGTTCACCCGCTATCTCGGTTGTCTTGTTAATCAGTTCTCGGCCGACTTTTTCTAGGAGTTTTACAATGATTTGCCAGACCATTTCCCCGTGACGGTTGGGGGCGGAATTGGCGGCAATCAGCAGTGCTTCTTGGTAAGCGTAGTCTTTTGTGAGTGCGATCGCCAGCAAGGGGAGTAAGATTGAGGAGGACTCTGGTTCGCTGCGGGATACTGAGGCGAAGGCAACGGAGCGAAACGGGAGTAGTTGGGTTTTGTCCAACTCGTCACAAATCTGGTAAAATTCGCTCAAACTCACGAGAGTCAACAGTTGACGAAAGACTGCCCAGATATAGTATTTCGAGTAAGTGTTTTGTGAGGCTTTGAGTTCATTTTTTAACTGTTTTCGGGCGCATTCTCCGGAATCTGTGGAGTAAAGCCAGCGAGCGATGGCGTATTCTAAAAAGGTTTGGTGGAAAAAGACTATTCGCTTCCCGCCGATTTCTTTGATGACTCCGTCACTTTTTAGTTCGGAGTAGGCCAAAAATTCGGTTTCATCTAAGTTGAGATTGCTTTCATACAGAGAGTCTCGCAGGCGTTCGTCGGACTTTTTGTACATCGCCTCCGCAATCTCCAGGCACAGCTTTTCTTTGGCGAGGCAGACTTGCATTGAGGGCAAATTCTTCCGGACTTTGGCAATTTTCCAATCCCAATACTTGGCGTAGAGTTGGCTAACGGTTAAGTCTTCTGGGACGTTTTCTTCTTGGGCAAATAAATCGCACAGTAACGCCAAGAGTAAGGGGTTGCGGGTAATTTCTTGCAGGGATTGACTGTCGGCGGAAAGGGCAATAATTTTATCGGCAAATTCTTCACCGCTACGGGTGGCATTAGCTTTTTGTTTGATTTTGACGAATTCGCGTGCTGCTTGTTTGACTTCGTCATTGTTGAAGAGGGGAATTTTGCAGCCATCGTTAACGCTGTGGCGAAACCCGGCAAAGCTTTCGTGATAGGGTTCAAAAAAGTAACTGTAATCTTGGTCGCGGCAGGTGAAGACGAGGGTGGTGCCAGATTCCAAGAGTTCAAATAGGAGGATGCGGAGGACGGGAACGAGGGGTTTGGTTAAAACGATGTCTAGGGTGTCTAAAAGCAGCACGCCTTTGCCGTACTGTTGGTTGAGTTGTTGGGCAATCTGTGCAATTGACTCTCTAGTGCCGCTAATTTTTTCTCCTAGTTCAGTGGCAAAGGTATCAACGGATTCAATCAGGTCGTCGCATCTTGCCAATGCTATCCAACCGGAGTTGGTGTTGGCTAGTTCTTCTTCTAGTTCATCGTAGATATTGCCGAGGATGGTGCTTTTGCCATATCCCGCCGAACCGATAATGGGAATCACGTTTTGTTTTTCGGCTTGAAGGCTGTGGCGGATGGCTTTGAGGCATTTTTCTAGGAGTGCTTCGCGGCGGATACGGGGCAGAATGTAGGGGTCTAAGGCGCGTCGGGTACGGGTGGCGTTGCGTTGTACCGTTGAGATGAGTGGGTCGGAAAAACTGACTGATGGTTCTTCGGACTCAGGTTCTTCTGCTGCTGGGTTGCTGGGTGATGGGGAAACGATTTCTTCCCAGTCTAGGTTCAGTTCTTGGCAAATTTCGATGAAGATTGAACGGTCAACGGGTCTGCCATTGAAGAATTTGTTGACGGTTGACCAGGAGGCGATTCCTCTTTCGTTGGCTAGTGCTTTTTGGGTTAGGTTGTTGCGGTTTAAGGCATTTTTCGCTTTTTCGATGCCTTGAGGGGATGCCTGAAGAGATCGTCCTGCCATAGCACCCTGGATTTGAAAGGTTTAAGAGTTTGGCTTGACTTGATGGGTCAATTTTATCAGGCAATTGATTGGAACGTTGGTAATGTTGGAATTCGTTAATATTTCCCTGTCGTCTTTCAATCCACCTGTATGGTTTCCGTCCCCGTGAAGGGGAAGTGAATTGAAACCGTTGAATTCACATTCACGGATGACGGAAGTAGCAGTGTGTTTCCGTCCCCGTGAAGGGGAAGTGAATTGAAACCATGGATGACAAGCCATGAGAATTCTTGCTCTGACTGATAGTTTCCGTCCCCGTGAAGGGGAAGTGAATTGAAACCCTACCCTTTTGGAACCCTTACTGGTAGAGAATTTGAGATGCCCTTATATGGGGGGGGTCTAAAATCACCCCAGATAACTGAGACAATTTCTCAATTACCCGCTTAAGCAAAAAGCTCAAACCCTTATCCAGAGCGCTATATGGGGGGGTCTACGAAAAAATCAGGATTTCAGCCCTTGCCTGACCCCCCCATAAGAAAGCTGCTGACGGAACTTAAGTTAAGTTAAAATGAATGGCACTGACATAAGAGCCTTGAAATAAATTTCAGGCTCAAAGCTGAAGTAAGCTAAAGCTTACTGGATAAGCTTTTCAACCCGTTTCAACGGGTTTTAGCTGTTAGCGCGAACTTTAGTTCAGGGCTTAAGTCAGTGCCATTCAAGTTAAAATACTCAACTCAAAAATCTATCACCTAAAATAATTCAGTTTTCCAGGTACAGTTATTCTTGAACACTATCCTGACGCTAACACCAACCCCATGTCAAGATAGTGAGCCTCCTATTTGACAAAAAAGCCGCTGGCTTTTACCAACGGCAGAGTCCAAGCGCTAATCAGACAACATTACATCTTCCAAGTCATCGGTCGATAAATCTCCTGTTCCCCCATCAAACAGGCGATATATTCCCACACCTGCAACTCCAAACAGCGACGGTTACTCACCTTGTATCCCGTATGAGGGTGCGTCATCTTACTTTGCAACCTCTCCTCCCAATGCTTGAGATACTTCTTCAAAGCATCCGGAAAGAGATACACCCCACCCCGCTCATCCGGTGGTGTAAAATCTTCCAAGACAAAAATCTTAGAATTCACCAAATAAGCCACCAGCGAATCCACCAACAGCGCCCGAAATTCCTCCATCAAATCACTCACCAACGCTGGGTGATTGTTGCGGGGGACGTGCAAATTCCCAAAGTGAGGATGCAACCCCACCGTCTGCACCATCGAATACATATTCTGACTTAGCAGCGTGTACCCCAAACTGAGTAAACTATTCACCGGGTCAGTGGGTGGACGCTTGGTGCGCTTTTCAAACACAAAGGGTTCTTTAAACAACGTCCCCAGCGCTTGAAAATACAGATGGGAACCGTGTCCCTCATATCCCAGCAACACCTCAATCGACTCGGCATCCGGCACATCCAACATCAGCAGCGCCAAGCTATCAATCGCCTTTGCCGCCTTTTCCGACTTAACGCGACGGTTCAACCGCATCAACAGAATTCGGGAATTGTGCAACTTCCCCAACACGATACTTTTTGCCTGCCGCCTGGTAAAGTCTGGGTCGAGGGCGCACTGCACCTGACGCACCAGATACTCCACCTCCGCCTGTCCTTCAGTTTGCAATCGTCCGAAATAGCGCCCCTTCTGGGACAGGTACAGCACTGGAATCCGTCGCCGCAACGCTAAACTTACCGCCCCGTGCGATAAATTGCAGCAACCAAACAGTACAATATGGCTCACTCGATTCACGGGAACTTTGCAGCGCAGTTCACCTTGATAAAACACCACAAACTGCTGGTGTTCTACCTTTAAATACGCCCCTTGGTCAGTAATATAAAGTGTGGTCATCGGTTCCTTCCAATAATGGTCTAAATCAGCAATGGGAAATTGGGACCGTTTAACGATGTTGCAAGTTTTGGGAGGTCGGGATTTGAGTTTGGGCGGTTGCCGAGTTTTCCGGCGAGAGGGACTTCCCGACTCGGAAAAGGCTTCGCTATCTTCGTTCACCACAGGGGGGGGTGCGGTTACAGTTCCCCCGGCAAACTGATAGCCCAAAAAGGTAAACTCCTCATCCGGAGCAAAAATCTTTGTCTTTTCCGGTTGCAGAGTTAAGTACAGTTGCGCCAAGCCAGTGGTAATTTGTTCTAAAGCGCGATTGGCTTGTATCCAGTCGGGAGCAACCACAACAAAATCATCGCCATAACGCACTAAATTAAGGCCGTGACTCAGGCATTGTCGGTCAAATTCCGTGAGATACAAATTGGCTAATGCACCGGAAAGTACTGCTCCTTGTAATACGCCTTTTTGAGGAAAAAGGCGTTGACCTTTAATGACAATTCCGGCTTTGAGTTGCTGTTCAATCAATTGCAGGACAATGGGTTCAAGCTGCAACTGTTCTAAATGGGTGAACAACAAGGCATGGCAGAGATTGTCAAAAAATTGGGCAATATCTGCTTTAATCACCCAAGTGGGTTGGAATTGGTAGTAAGATTCCAGATGTTGCACCGCCATCTGAATTCCTCGTCCGGGACGATAGGCGTAACTGCAATCGAGAAAGGTATCTTCTAAGGGGAGATAAAGTTCTTCGAGTAACAAGCGTTGGACAATTCTGTCGAGGACGACGGGAATGCCAATTAACCGCTTGCCTCCCCTGGTTTTGCGTAGGTAAAATCCCAGTGCGGGATGGGCAGCGTAGTGTTCCTGTTGCAGTTGGCGCTGTAAAGAATACAACTGTTCTTTAGCAACGCCGGCAAACAAGTCTGTGGTAATTCCATCAATTCCTGCACTGCGACTCCCTCGACGTACTTGCCGCCAAGCGGCGATTAAATCTTCTAAGGGAAAGTCCATTGGGATAAGTTAAAAGTAAAAAGTGAAAAGGCAAAAGTAAGAAAGGGAAATCTGGACAATTTCATCTTGGCAAGGAGGTATGCGAGTTCGAGTTTGAGTACGGGGTAGGGGTATATGAGTTTGTATATGAGTTGACTTTTGGGCTAATTTCGGTTATTTTGTGGCAAAGCGAGTATGTGAACGTCTGTACCTTGACAATTGAATGGTCGGCAAATGCTCATTGATATTTATGGAGAGAGCTAAAGAACACCTATATGGGGGAGTCGGGCGATCGCTAAAACTCTCATGATTTCGTAGACCCCCCCATATTGCTCTCTGGGTAAGGATTTCAGGCTTTCGATCTGGGGGATTAGTGAGAATTAGTCTCAACTATATGGGGTGATTTTAGACCCCCCCATATACAGGTATCTTGAACTCTCTCCCAGTAAGGAGTCCAGAATGGTAGGGTTTCAAATCTCTTCCCCTTTACGGGGACGGAAACTGTATGCTTCAAGCGGTGTTTTACCGCTCTGGATTAGTTTCAAATCTCTTCCCCTTTACGGGGACGGAAACGCAACGTTCATAATAAGAACACTGCTACTTCCGTCATCCGGTTTCAAATCTCTTCCCCTTTACGGGGACGGAAACATTTGGCTGGGCATAGGTATATGTGCCTGATCCGATTAGTTTCAAATCTCTTCCCCTTTACGGGGACGGAAACCCTAGGGTTCTTTTCCTTTCTTTCTCACAATCATTGAGTTTCAAATCTCTTCCCCTTTACGGGGACGGAAACGTGGTGGTATTTCGGGGGATGTACCGGGGTTGGGCTGACTGGGGGTTTCAAATCTCTTCCCCTTTACGGGGACGGAAACATTGTAAAACCATAACTTTGGAAACTTTCTCCCTCGATAAAGTTTCAAATCTCTTCCCCTTTACGGGGACGGAAACCGGTTTGGGTTCGGACGGGGTTTTCTCCGCTAACGTTTCAAATCTCTTCCCCTTTACGGGGACGGAAACCCTTCTGTGATAGAGTAGGGTCGGCATTGCCCACGCTACCACTCTCGCCACTCAAAAGCCAAATCAGACATTTTTGAAGTCATATACAAACTCATATACAACAGCCAGTTACTCATACTCATACTCAAATACCCTTCCGTAAAGATGGAACTGTGGAGAACTTAAAGCTCCCAATTCCTAAAAACTACGGTTGGGAAAATGAACAACCTTTACATCACTGGCACTGAGTCGTATCTAAAAGTCCAAGACCAACATTTACTGGTTTTTCACCCCCATAAACCCTGCTGCAAAGTAGCAATCAATCAGGTCAACAATCTTGTTCTCATTGGCTACTGTAAGCGGTCTGATAAAGCCATATATTTCGCTTTATCCCGATGCATTCCTGTACTGTTCCTTGATGATAAAGGCAATTATTTCGGACGCATCGAGACGGAAGAACGGCGTCGAGTGAAATACTTAGCCCACCAACTCAAACGTGCAAAAGACCTTGAATTTACAAGAGCAATAGCAGAGAGTATCGTCCGAGCCAAATTGCATAATTCCTGCACTTTGCTGCGGCACTTTTCTCATTGCCATCCGACAAAAGCGACTCAAACAACTCTTGATGCTATGGCGCTGTTGTTGGATGATTTACCCCTTGCCGATTCAGTGGACGTGCTGCGGGAATATGGGCAAACAGCAACAAAACTCTACTTTCAATCTTTGGGTTGTTTGTTCGCTGGAGCGCTCAATTTTGACCAACCAATTCAACACCAACCGACTCACCCCATCAACAGCCTGTTGAATTTAGGTTACACCCTGTTGAATCAGAATATTTATGCCCTGCTGCAAGCTGTAGGGTTGCACTCTCATTTTGGCAATTTGCACATTCATCGCGACCATCATCCCGCCTTAGTCGCTGATTTTATGGAAGAATTTAGCGCCTTGTTGGTGGATGCTCTGGTGGTGGATTTGGTAATTCTTCAGCTATTTACCCCAGCGGATTTTACCTTACCCGATGCGCGAGGTGGAGTGTATCTCTATCCCAATGCCATCAATAAATTCATCCAGTATTGGGAGAAGACGTTGCAGAGTGAGGTGAATCATTTGTACGCCGGAACTGTGAACTATCAGCAGTGCTTGGAATGGCAAGTGCAGGAGTATGTTGCTTGCTTGCTCGGCGAACGGGAATTTTATCGACCGTTTTTAAGTAAAAAGTAATACTTTTTTGAATTTTGACTTTTTACTTTTGCCTTCTTTATGGCGTTTTATTTGGTTTGCTACGACATCGTCAAAGACAGTCGCCGCAATAAAGTAGCACATTTGTTGGAAGGTTACGGCTTGCGAGTCCAGAAGTCAGTGTTTGAAGTTGTACTGGATGAACAGCAGTATGAAAAGCTGCAAAAAAGGCTGCTGAAGTATCTCAATCAACGGGAAGACCAACTTAGATTTTATCCCCTATCAGCTCGGAATCGAAGTAAGGTCTTAGTGCTGGGAGTGCAGCCAGAATTTGCAGTAGATGATGCGGCATTTATTGTTTAGCGGTGGGGTTAATTGTTGGCGAATTAAAGACTTAATTTCTTAGTCTTCTTTAACCCCCCTAACCTCCTCACTAAAGCTCCGGCTTGGGTTCGGGGGGAAAAGAGAGAGAGAGTTGTTGAGCAATAACTAACAGCTAAGGAGAATTTACGCCATGAGTCAACCTGTGAATGATATCAGAGACAATCCATCTACAGCTTTGTCAGGTTATCAACAAGCTTTGGATGATTTCGGCATCATTCAGTTACTCCAGAAATTGATTTTACTGGCTCCAACGGAGTTCAAGGTTGAGGAACGAGAAAGCTTAGCGACGATGCTAATTGAGCGGTTAACCACGAGTCTCAATCGTTCCCTGATTGACCAATGCCTCAACCCGATTTATCCCTGCCATGAAGGTGTAATTTCTGACCTAATTACCACTGAACTCAACGCCCTTCCGTCTTCCATCAATTTGGCGGAAAACTTTTCTTACTACCTTTCTTTTGCCTACTTTGTCGTTGGCGAAAAAGTTCAGTGGAAGCCCATCTTTGAACCAACTGACTGGGGGATAGTGCTTGGTCGATTCTACGCCTATGCTCACCATCGCTGTCGTTGGGGTTGGAAGTATGTGATTTGGTTGGCTCAAGATTCACCCAGTTCAGCTTGGACTATTGTCGATACGGCTTGGGAAGAAGATTTGGTAAGGAAAAAGTAAAAAGTAAGAGGGATTATTTTGCCTTTTACCTTTTACCTTCAGCTCCATTGTTACCAATCCAATATCCAAAATCTAAAATCTAAAATTCCATGAGCAATCCTCGTTCTCTGACTCAACGTGAACTAGACTTAATTGAACTTTACAGCCACTGCGAACTGGGGATGACACCCAGACAATTCTATGCCAAATGGCAGGTAACTTACGAGCTTATTGCTGCTATTTGTTCCCGTTCTCTGTCTACTGTTAGCAGTTGGTTTTCTCGTGGTGGTAACTATCGCCGTCCTACTCCAAACGACTTGCGTCATCTAGCTTTGATGGATTTCCTGTTAGAACACGAGATTTCGGACGAACTTTTCAGTTTGCTGTGCCGCCCTTGGGAAAGTCAAAAGTAAAAAGTTAAAAGGTAAAAGAGTGCCAATTCTCTTTTTATTTTTTAGGCGAATAGCATAGATTTAGTGCAATGTCTATGTTAGCCCGAAATTTCTTGAGATAGCCATTGTTTATTAGGTTTAGGTTAGGTTACGAGCACAAAAGATAAGCGCTCTACAGCTTGGCTGAATAGCGGCAGCTTCCGCGTGAGAGCGCTTTTCCTCTCCAAAACTATCTGCTTGTTCCAGGATGCAAAAACCAGCGCATCCCATCAAGTCCTTCAACTGGTGTTATTTAACCATGAAACATAGCGATTGGCTGCGCCTTCACAACGAGGGCGAGACTATTTGTGCAACTCTCCGGCAAAAAGGCTATCACTGTCAAAAACAAGCCCGCCGTTTGTCTTGGTGGGTGAGTCAGGAGGGGAGTCATTCCTACGTCCTGACTTATTTAACCACACCCGTGAGTGAATGGAGCATCATGCCTAACGATGCCCATCCGGCAAGGGAGAAGCTCATTTCAATTGTACAGAGTGCCCTGGATAATCAAGAAGAGGGGGTTACGACTGAGCAACCCCCTGAATACGACCCCCGTCCTTGGGCCATTGTCCGTCTTTTACCCGATGCTCGTCGGTATACAGTTGCGAAGTTTTTTAATCGCCAGGACGCGCATGATCATTTGAGGATGTTGCATCGGTTTATGCCGGCAGCGGAGTTTGAAATCGTCTTTGATGCGGTTGACTAGTGCAACGCGGCAAAAGTTTTCCACCATTCCCCCGCTGCCAATGTGGCTTGACATTGAGCCAGAATTTGGATACCCTAACGTTAGGTTAGGGTAATTGTACTAATAGCTGTACCTTGACAACTGAAGATTAGTTAACTAAACGTTTTCCAGCAAGTAATTTGGCTTCGCTGAGTTCCGTCAGCCGCTTTTATGGGGGGGTCAGGCAAGGGCTGAAATCCTTATTTTTCGTAGACCCCCCCATATAGCGCTCTGGATAAGGGTTTGAGGCTATGGAGAGAGGTATTTATTGATAATTAGTCTCAACTATTAGGGTCAATTTTAACCCCCCCCATATTTCGCTATCTCGAATTCTCTCCCAGTCAGGGTTCTAATATGGGAGGGTTTCAATTAACTTCCCCTTTACGGGGACGGAAACTTTCCTAGCTCTCTCGGTTGCGTCTGTTGGAGTTAAGTGTTTCAATTAACTTCCCCTTTACGGGGACGGAAACATTTCTGGGCTATTGGTACCGGGTGTGGGCATCGCCGGTTTCAATTAACTTCCCCTTTACGGGGACGGAAACTTCTGACCCTAGACGCAGCTTCTTCTGGACTTAAATAGTGTTTCAATTAACTTCCCCTTTACGGGGACGGAAACTCGGATGGAATTAGAGCTTTCATACACAGTTCCGTGTTTCAATTAACTTCCCCTTTACGGGGACGGAAACATAGCGGCAATGGCAACAACGATGGCGATGAAATTTTGTTTCAATTAACTTCCCCTTTACGGGGACGGAAACCCAATTTGGTAACCACTAACTAGTTCATTTTCCACTAAGTTTCAATTAACTTCCCCTTTACGGGGACGGAAACTCATACACAGTTCCGTCAACCGTGGCCAAACGCGAGCGTTTCAATTAACTTCCCCTTTACGGGGACGGAAACATTTTACGCTTTTCAAGGCATTCTTCGTGTAGAAATAATAGTTTCAATTAACTTCCCCTTTACGGGGACGGAAACATTGTTCTGATTGAGTGTTTCGCCAAGCACCCCGATTGGTTTCAATTAACTTCCCCTTTACGGGGACGGAAACGCGAGTCCTACCGATGTTGCGAAAACACTGATTGCACTTGTTTCAATTAACTTCCCCTTCACGGGGACGGAACGAATCCAGTCCGGAAAGGGATAGGTTATCTGCGTATAGTTCAAAAAACTTTCCTTTTACTTTGTCAATAGTGGAAGTTGGTTGTTATCACTTCCCACTCCTTCTCTTCCACTGAAATCAGGGTCTTCCATAACTATCTAAAATCACCACAACAGATTAAGTAAAGCAGAGACCCATGAAGCAGAATCGGATTGTCGAGCTGATCACAGACCCTACCAAAAATTTTCTGAGTTCATTTGTCGTTGGTACACTGCTATTCACAGTGATTTCTGATGGACTCTCTGCTTTGTTTTGGGAAACCTTTGGCGATTGGTTACAAACACAACTGGGTATTGAGAAAGCCATACTGCAAGCTGCAATCACCACAATCCTGATTCTCCTAATTTTGGTGGTTATCTATGCAACCAACTTTCCTCAATGGCTAAAACCTTTGATTGCGAAGTTTCCCATCTTCGGCATCAAAGTTCCTGATGACACTAACGTTGTCCCTCTCACAACAACATTTCCCGGACTGATTACAGCGATGAGTCTTAGAGAGGATTCTCCCGCCCAGCGAGTGATCGAGCATCACTGGAATCAAGGTCAAAAACCCCACTTGAAGCACTGCTGGCTGATTTGCACTAATCAGTCCTTGCCCTATGCCCAAAAAATGATCAAAAAACTGACGGATACAGGAATGACACAAACCGTCGAGTTTCACTACGGCAACTATGAGTTAGAAGACCTAGAGCATCCAGGGCAAAAGCTCAATCTGCTTGTGCCAGATGACGTGGTTGATGACCCCAACTATATCCGCAGGCTCGTGAACTGCATTTATGCCGATGCCAAGCACCAGGGATTAGAAGAATCTCAGCTAATTGCCGATTATACAGGTGCCACCAAATCAATGACAGTGGGCATTGTTCTTGCCTGTACTGCCCCGGAGCGGCAATTGCAATACATCAGCCAAATTACCGACCCACAAATGATGCAAGTCAAGATTTCCTACAAACTCAAGCCGCTCGAAGCAGGCTAATTACGCCAACTCTTCAGACTTCAAGCGGTGACGTGCTCTTTTTACATAAGTTTTTACTGTCTCATAGGGCATATCTAGGTCTTGCGCGATCGCAATCAACGATTCCCCGGCCTCTTGCCTAGCCAAAATCGTCGCTTGAGTCTGGCAAACCTTAATCGCGCGATCGCCCCCTGTGCGTTTTTGACCTTGCATCAAAACGTCCGTTAGCTCCTCAACACGCTTTGCCAGCAGCGCTTGCGCCAGCAGCGTCTCAATCGAATTTGGCTTCGACAACCACCCCAAGCGCGTTTGTCCTAAACCAAATGTAGTTTTGTGACCCGTACCGCAGTAAGGTGCGAGTTGACCTAGCGCTGTAAATAGCCGTTGAAAATGCCGTTGCTTAGTCGCCTCACTCGTCAAGCTATACTCAACTGCCCCCAAAAACCCCGTTACCTTCCCCTGCTTCCCCGCTGCCACCTTCACCGACTCCAACTGATGGCGACTAATCAGCACCGACTCATCCACCCACGCCAGAAACGCTTCGTCATCAGAGGGCATCCCTGAAAACTCATTCCAACGGCGCAAGTAGCTGTGAAACACATTCACCGGCCAAGGCAACGGCAGATGATGACCCTTGCGGCGAAAACTGGTGGGGGTAAGAAAGCTCAGAGTTAGAGTCTTGGCGATTTCAGCCTGGTAGAGTTGAGCATAAGTTGTCGGTGGGAGGGCAAAAGCAACGGACTGAATTTGCAACGGAGCATACCGCAGTTCAATCGCTGGCGGTAAATGTTCCAACCAATGCCCCAACCACTGCACCACAGTTGGAGAGAAGGCTGTAACCGTCCAGTAATAAGTCTGGTCAGAAAGAAGCTGTAGCTGCCCCCCGGTTGTTGTATCCATTTTTCCGTCTAACCCAGAAATGGTGAAGGGCTTTTTCGACTCATCATCGTGGAGGGAGGCGGAGAGTTGGGGGTCATGCGATCGCACCTGGTCTAAAAACCAGGCGTGGAGAGTCTTGGTATATTCGGGATAAAGCGTTGCAGCCTTTTGGGGGATGACCTCAAACACCAAACCCACCAGTTCGGTTGAGCTTGGCCAGGTGAGGTTCGGTTCTCCTGCTTGGTCTTTTTTAAGGGAACGTTGCGCCATAGCCCCATTCTAAAAGAACTTTATCTCCTTTCCGTCCCCTGGTCAGGATTTATTTATCTGCAAGCCTTGATGAATTAAAGGATATTGTAGGTTAAACTTTGGTTTCTGTCCCCCAATAGGATTTCTACTCTCCACACTCCCCAAAAACCAGCAGCAATGACTCAAGAAACAAAAAGGGGACTAATCCACACATTTAACGCTTTTGATACTTCCATTTTGGAGAGCTGTAATCTTGACTTGAACCGTCTGTTTTTCAACTAAAGAACTTGCCTTTTTCGGCTCTTTTTCTGTCAGTTTAATGACTCCCAAAATCTCGTAAGTTACTTTATTTCCTTTAATTTTGAGTACCTTAGCCTCTAAGATTTGGTTGAGCGCAAACGCTTGAGATTGGGTGACTTCAGCAATTTCCGCTTGCCGCACTGACTCGATAACTGGCGCAGTAATTTCCCCAATTGACCCAGCATTAGCGTAATAACGCATCAGACGAGATGCCCAACCCAAAATTTGCAGCATAGCCGCTACATCATCTTTGTATGCTTTGAGATATTGGCTACAAGCCTTTTCGATACTGTCGTAATAATCAGAAGTGCGCTGGCTATGGCCAATATGTCTGCCATTTTTTGCCAGCGTCTTGAGATAATCGAAAAATCTTGACCCTGCATTTTCTCGGTCAGAGTAAGCACGCAGATATGCGATCGCTTTTCCCAGTTCATTCACATCTGCGTTCTCTTTCACCAGGATTTGTGCGATCGTATGAGCCATCTGCCATTGAATTTCGGTAAGATTTTCAGTTACCAGCATTTAGTACACTCCTTCTGGGGGTTCCCGATCTGTAGGCCACTTCAGCACTTGTTTTAGCTCTTGTAGCTGCTTATCTTGCACCAGCTTCTGAGTGTGTGCGGCTTGAATTGCAGTTTGGATGAACTGCTCTAACATTTTCCCGGTAAGGGAGTCAGGTTGGGAGTCGTAAGAGCAATAGCGATCGCGCCACTCCTGCTTATTGTTAATCCGTTTAATTTCAGTAACATCCACAACCATCGTCCCCATCCCAACTGGCTTACCCCCGCCAACCTTAAGGGCAATGGGATTTTTCGGGTCTTGCCCCAATACAATCAACAAGGTTCCCAACTCAGCAGGAGTCAAATTCATAAACCGCAGTTGAGTCGTAAATGTATACTCTTTACTTGCCTGCTGCACCGGAATTCCTTGCTGCTGACCTTTGTCAACTGCTTTAACCGCATGGTAATAAAACTTGCGTCCCGCGACTTTCCCCTGTTGATTAAAATACGCCTTTCTTTCATCAGGTCGAGGACGATAGAGTGAGGGCATAAATCCGGTACTAAAGCCAGTTGTTTCACACTTGGCATCCGTAAAATGAACCAGTCCCTGCCAATCCATTGCCCCAAAAACTTGACAAGCTGGACAGACTGTTAACTGATTTCTTTGACGATTAATTGTGCATTCTTGATAGCCAGAGGGAATCTGGCTTTGATACTTGCGAGTGACTTTACACAAACAGCTACGAGTAATCGCCTCATAAGTTGAGCGCACGACACCCTTGAAAGAACTTCCAGGAATCAGCAGCTTTTGATTGCCTTCGATTGAGGTTTTAATTAAAGGAATACTCCGAGTTTTGTCGGACAAATCGCTACCCATCGCCACCACCCCAGACGCGATAAAGGAGGCAGTTTTCACGGTTAAGCGCAGGGAGATTTTGCCAGATATGCGATCGCTTTTAAACCGTTCTTGTCCTGCTGGTTGAGCTTTTTCGGGTGATTGGGTGGGCAGGGAAACTAACTCGTAGGGTTTTGGAGCAACGAGTCCTGTAGGTGCATTAGCTGAGTTCGGTCGAGTGGGTCGAGTGGAAGGTGATACAGGTCGAGGGGATTGAGGTCGATTGTTCGTCATTGCTTTTTCGCTACAGTTAGAGCAACAAAATGTACCGTCGCAGTATCGGCATCCATAAAGTAACGCTGGGCTACATCAACATTTGTTGAGGATAGTCCTTTGGGAAAACGGGTTTCGGTAGCGGGGTAAATATGAGCGTCCCGTTGCTGGGTTTCCCATTTCTGCCCAATGGGTTTAAATCCGGGTTCAGCACCTGTGGTACTCAAAAGAAGAACGCTGAAGTGCTGCCCTTGTTGTTTCCAGCGCAATTCGCGATCATAATTAAACATCTGCCCCTCTGGAGAAGGAAACTCATTCGGCAGTTGTCCTACAATTCCACTAACTTTATGAGGCCAACGCAGGAAATAATAGTTAGGCTGAGTTGATGACTGTTGCAATAAATTTTTCAACTCCTCTACTGTTAGAAGTTGTTCTTTAACACCGACAAACGGATTCATGCCGCTGCTCCTTCCAATATTCGACACCAAGAGCGAACTGCCTTGATAAACAAATCCTGTACTTGGTTATCTCCCTGCCAGTTCAACTGTACCCCAAAACCGAGAGGCATTGATTCAGCAGCAATAGGAGTTTCTTGTATATCAGCAGCAGGAAAACCGTAGCGTTCTCGTTCCTGATTTTCCAGAAATACTCCAGCCCCTAGCAGCGAGGTGTGAGACCATTGTTGTTGTCCTCCCAGACTGCGAATTTGTTGATTTTCTAAGATGCAGCCGGGATATTGAACAACTGCTGAGTTAAGTTTCACCTCAACCATCCCTAAACCGCGAGACTTGGCAAAGCCTAAACCAAACCAACCCTCATTTAAGTCTCGCAATACTAAACCAATTAACCCCAACTGAGCCAAAGAGAAGTTTTTCAGGTGAATTTTAGTGCGGAATTCACCAGATGTGCAAACTTGGTAATTAAACGGCCCCACAGCGACAGAACCAAACACCCGGTCAATCGCCACCCCATTACGTTCTTCAACCTTTAATTGCTTGGGGTCAACTGGATAGGCATCTTCAATTCTGACCCGACTGGCAATTGAAGTATTACCAAACATTTGGTCGGTGAAGGAAGAGAGTCGATAAATATCTTTTGGGTCTGAAAGAGCGTCAAGATATTTTAATTCATCTAGATTGAGAGGATTACTTGCCCATAGAGCATTTCCATTGGTAGGGCGTTTATCTCTACCCACTGTCCTTACAATCCTCTCAGCATGGGCGCGAATGGCTCCTTTAAGAGAACTTCCCGGCAAATAAATGGAGCGTCCCCCTGCATGATATGTTTCCACAAATTCCATATCCGGTTTAGTGGGGTCAGCACCCTCTTTGCCAGATTTAATTAGAATTGGGCCGCAGGGTACTAGGGTTAAATCAATTGTGCATTGATTTACAAATCGTTTGTGCATGGCTAAGTCATTTAAGAGATAATTAAAAATTAAATGCCTACTAACTCATTAAGCTGAATTTCGCATTGTTGAAATACATAGTTAACAGCAGCAAAAAGTTTATCGAGTTCATAAATTGTGTAAGGAGTAACATTTTGAGTAAAAATCTGCCCTTCTAGCTTGCCAAATTGCCATGTTGCTCCATTAGAGACAATTGCAAATATAGTAATCTTTACTTCGTCATTTAATCTTTGTGCTGCAACCATTTCAGCTAAACACTGCGCCCACCCTTCGTCGAATTTGTCTTGCTTTGCCTCAACTAATAGAAAATAAGGCTTGCCAAACACAAATTTCCCTAAAGGAGAACGTTTAGCCAAAATATATTCAGGAAAACCTGAAAGATTCTCATCGTAGGTAAGTGACTTATGGCTCCAGAGAACAAACTTACTATAATAAAGTTTCCAGACTTCTTTGATAACTGGATATATCAAGTTTTCACAAATAGCAAACTCGGAATTGTCTACAACAGCTTCTCGTATCATAAATTCCAAGTCTTCCCGAAAATAATCAGGGATACTAAAGTTAGCTGCTCCCATGAAATTAGCTGTGGTGTAAGTGACTTGAAATTCTTGAAGAACTTCACCGATGTCTTTATAACTGCTGAACCCCATATTAACCTCCCTAAGTGTTATTGAGCATTAAGTTACTACTAATTGACTGAATTGCAATTCACACTGTTGAAAAACATAGTTGACCGCAGCAAATAACTTATCTAGCTCCTGAATCGTGTAGAAAGTTTTATTCAGGGTAAAAATATTAGTTTTGAGTTTGCCAAATTGCCAGCGATCGCCATTGGAAACAATACCAAAGATGAGAATTCGTAGTTCATCATTAAGTCGCTGTGCCGCCACCATTTCAGCTAGACACTGCGCCCACCCTTCGTCGAATTTATCTTGCTTTGCCTCAACTAATAAGAAATAAGGTTTGTCAAACACGACTTTCCCCAAAGGAGAACGTCGAGCTAAAATATATTCAGGAAATCCGGAAAGATTCTCATCGTAAGTCAGTGACTTATGACCCCATAAAACGAAGTTGCTACGATAGTATTTCCAAACTTCTTTAAGAATTGGATAAATTAGATTTTCGCAAATTGAAAATTCTGAAGCACTAGGTACTCCATCTTGCATAACGGTTTCTAGGTCTTCTCTAAAGTAGTCAGATATACTAAATTCAACTTTATGAATGAAGTTGGCTTCGGTGTAGGTAATTTGAAATTCCTTGAGAACTGTAGCGATATCTTTATAATTACTGAAAGCCATCTTGACCTCCTGAAGACGTTGATAAGGTAGATTGCTGAGAAAGAGTTTGCCTTAAATAATGGATGAGAGCCTCTGTCCAATCATGCTTATGTGCTTCTAACTGTTCTGAAGTAAACAGATAATGGTTTTTATCTCCTTGAACTAGCCTTTTCAAGTAGTCCAATAATTCTTGCGGTTTATCCTCTGGATAGTCAAACCACCACATCTGGTTAATATCTAGTTTGACAACGCCTAAGCCACGAGAACGTCCTCCTCCTAACGGAATTTGCTCGGTTTCAAACTGGTGCAAACCAATCATCAACAAGCCCAGTTCCCACTCTTGGGCATTTTCTACAACAGCTTTAAACTCAAATTGTGTCCCAGCAGGTACAACTTGGTAGTCATAAAGTTTGCCATCCGCCGCTGTTTCTGTGTCTCTATCAATAGCAACCCCATCTCGTTCTTGATACTGTCCAAACCAATTTTCAGGTAATACGGTTAAGTCTCGGACTTGGAATTTACTAGCAATCCAGGGAGAGCCAAAAAGGTGAGAAACAAGGTCGGTGTTTTGCACAATTGCTGCTGTCAGAGCTGCATCAGTGGTGTTCTGCTCCTTCAATGACTTCATCTCTGTGGAGGTAATTGACCACTCCTCTTCTATGGCAGGATTGGCGACTAAAGAGCGATCGCTCCCGACAATGCCACGCAGGAAGCTTTCGAGACGCGATCGCAACGCCCCCTTAAAACTCGCTCCCGGAATCAACGGACGACCAAACGCATCTTTAATTACAGGTAAATCCGAACCAATGGGTTCAGTGGAACGCCCTGCACTAATTCTTAATGCTGTAACTGTTGTCAGGGTTCCAATTATTTCTAATCGATTTTTGAAAATTTCAAACATGAGTTCACCTATATATTAATGCTAATTCAGCCTTAGGTTAATCCACGAAATCCATTCGCATGAAAGGGGAATACGTTCGTCGTTCAGTATCAGGATTAACCTTAACTGTACTTGCATAGTTTGAGCCTTCCTGGTCTTCACGGATTGCTCTCCACACCAACATACGCCAACCTTCCACAGATACTAAATAGCGATCAGTCGTTCTACCAGGTTTGAGCCAGCGCAATCCATTACCAACATTAATATGTTCTGATAGCTGAAAAGCATCTTTGGAAGTAGCAACTCGTAACAGAAAGCGAAATGGGTCACAGTCATCTAGTTTTGCCAGATTATCGAAACAATCTCTGATAGCCTTTTGAGAAAGAAAGGGAACTAAAGCTGAAGGACTACGCATCTCCTCAAGGAACAAGAAACCTACAGCAGAGAGAGTCACCTGTCCGTTGGAAAACTCAACTAGCGATTCAAACCATGATCTTTCAGCATAAGGAACGCTATTTTCCCATTCTGCTTGAGTAATTGCTGTCTCGCGCTCAATTGTTTCAAATAAACTTCTATAGGCTTCAAATTGTGAGCGCTTAAACTCTACAGGAAGTGGAGGTAATTCGAGCAATGTAGTTGACTGCTCAAAAATATAGTCGCACTTGACTCCTTTTAACATTCCCAATAGAACCGTGTAAGGAACCAGTGCTTTATATCCTCCAGTAGGGTTCAAAATAATATTACTTGCCCCATAGTTATTCACTTCCCTAATAATATGTCGTACAAATTCAATAACGCCTGTTGTACGGAAAATATCAGCATCTAAAACTTGCAACCCTTTAACTTTTTCTACTTTAACATCTACACCCTTCCAGTACTGCTCTAGATATTTTTTAACTGCAATAGCGCAACAATATCCATCCTCGGTACTGGAAGCCAACAAAATTATTTTATCCCGTTCAGTAATGCCAATCCGAACAAGAGAATGAATTTCTGCTGATAAATTATTTTTCAAACTTTCTCCTTCTGGACTGAATTCGCGGAAGGTAGAAAATAAAGTTTCAGCAGCATCTTCAACACTCGGTTTCTGTTTAACCCAATTAGTTAGATCAGAGGGTCTAACTCCTGAAACTTTTCTTGCCGCGCTGATACCTACAGAACATATAACTGTCTTAGTCACCTAAAAACCTCCTATTAAATTTATGTAGTACTACGGCAATGATAATCAGAGGCTTTTACCATCTTTCAAATACTTGAGGTAACGAGAGCCATAACCTAAATAACGTCGAATTAGTTCTAACCAAATGGGTTTGAAGTCACCTTGAGAAGACTCAGCAATGGATTGAGCAGTTTTCTTGATGTTTCCATCAATATCTTGAACAATTTTCTCTGCTAGAGAGTCTTTACCTCTGCCCCATTTTTTATCTCGCCCTACTTGGTAGCGAAGAAAGTTTTTAATGACTTCTGTGCTATCAGTGGTATCAGAGACACGGAGTAGGTTGCGAAATTGAGATTCTTCTAAGTCACCATATTTAGTATTATCCAGAGCAGCTTGAATCCATATCACCAAATTGTCTTCAGCTTGACGAATGCCTTTTTGCACCTGCAACTCTATTTTGTTTTCTGTTGGTAAACTCATACAGGGTACTCTCGAAATACAGTGTGAAACTCATTACAAACTTGAATTTGACCGAAGCCTTCGCAGGTGCGATCGCCTACTCCTTCCCTCTCCAATTTTTTCAAAGCTTCAACCCAGTCATTCTCCTTATCTTTAGTTGTACTGAATAAATAAACAGCACCTTTATTCGTCACTAACTCTACATCTTTCATCAACCCCCAGGCTGCATTCCAGCCGGAGCGATAGTCATGGCTGCTGTAGGCAACATGAAGCTTAAGAAATTTATCAGTTTCTGCCTCATAGCGCTTTAAGAACTCATGACTAACGAACTCACAAAGCATTGCTGGTGAAATGACAGTAGTGCGCCGCCATTGCTCTGTAAAAATTGCATCGGATTGTAAATCTATAGTGAAGTAGGCGCGACTATCTAGTAAATCCTCTTTTGGATTCCCAAAAACTGACCACAAGTTCCATCGTTCTTTTAGTTGGTTCTGGAAGCTGTCAAATCGAGATTGAACTTCGCTTGAATTTCCTGTTTTTTTTGCCTCAATCTTGACCTTACCTAAACCTCGTGAAGCCGAGCCACCTAAGCTAAAAGCACCAGAATTGTCGTTGATGAATTGTAATAATTTGGATGATAAGTCATCATTAGCAATAACTACACTGCGATAAACAACAGGCTCCCAATCTTTAGTTTTTGCTTGGGTATTTTTTAGGAATGATTCGTTGAGAACTTCAATACTGTAAAGAATTTCTTCTTCAGCTGTAGCTCTGCGTCGGTTAATTCCTACTCGCGTGAGAAAGCGTGTACTGACAGAGTGGCTGCGATATTTGTTATCGCTGGTTTTGCTGTAAAAGCCAGTATAAGGTTCTACTCGTCCTTTATCTTTAGGACAACTGGGGTCATAGGGATGATTGTAAGCATCTGCACAGAAGCGGTCAATTAGGGTGTCAAAAACACCGCCTCTCTTTTTATCCTCTGGCTTATCATCATCCTCAGATTTAAATCCAGGATTCGCTTTAGAACTAACGGCTGTTGCGGGTAAAACTTGAACTTCGTCAGGCACAGCTTCATGCTGATCTTTCCCTATTTTTGCGATCGCAGGATAGGCATTTTGAAAAATGGCTGGATTTTCGCCTAAGAAGAGAGATTGGAAGTCACCGCCGTTTTGTGATAGATCTGAATTTCTTTGATTGGCTCGTTGTAAGATTTGAGATGCGATCGCACCTCGAATCACAGAACCCGGAATGTAGCTTTCTGCCTCACTAATCGAACCACCAGGTTTCTGCCGCCCGAGCGCTAGCGGTGATAAAGCTGTTATCGTTAATTCAATTCGTCTCATGGCGTTTTTTCGGGGATAAGGCTTGACCAAACGGTGTCATTTTGTTCGATGTTGGGGAGTTCTTGCCAATGCAACCAACCAAGTCCAGCCGATTTACTGCCACCTAAAGCATGGATGTGATGCAAACCCGCAACAATCAAAGCTTTAGCGTAGCCAGGACAGTCAGGGTAAAGCAGGTGAATTGCACCCTCAAACTCTAGTTGAGCATGGGCGGGAGACGTTTCTAGGAAGTAAAGCTTTTTGTCTTCGGCTGTGCGACGGGAACGGTTGATGGTGACACCCGGACGCAGGACTTCTGGTAAATCTTCTGGTTCTTGTAGGCAAACCAAGTCATCCACAATAATTCGAGAAGGCAGGATAGGATTGCCGAAGATTTGGGAAACAAGGCAGTGGTAACCTCTGTAGCCAGGAACTCGATAAATCTCTCTAAATTGTTGCTCCACTTGCTCTTCTGTCGGACAGAGGGATGTAGCACCGGGAGATTCAAAGATTTGCCAACCTAACCCTCTTGCTAGCTTTTCGCACTCGTGGCGCAGTCTGCCTTTGAGTTGGGAAGCGGGAATCAAAAGTTGTCCTTTGGCATTGCGGATAATTGGTTTATCTGCAAGGGAACCAGAAGAACCCCCAGCACCGACGCACAAAGCCGTATCAATCACAGCAGTTAGACGAATTGTTTGGACTTGATTTCGGGGTAAATTGAGTAGGTCAACCATAAATCTACTTGCTCCCGATTACGGCTTGTTGCACAGTTGATGGAGTTTTTGGCTCTTCAGTGAAAGGATAAAGGTCTACCAGTTCTCGCCAAATGGTTTCATAGGTAGTTGTGTCAGCTTCCTCTTTCAACGTCATCCAGGGTGCTAAGTTGCCATTATTTGTTTTGGCTGCACACCAGGCTTCTTCAAACTGTTCTTTGAGTTGGTGTTGGTGTTTCTTGTCTTGCAACCGGGTTCGGAAATAGCGGTAGTTGAGAATGGCGGTATTTTTGCCTTGTTCTAGGAAGCTGCGGATTTGGTAAAGTTGCGATCGCGGAAAGTTCACTTCTTTCAAAACCTTCGCTGTTTCTAGCAGTCCTCCCAGTTCGTGAAGGGTGTAAGGAGCTGCATAAAGCTTGAGTTTCTGTTGTCCTGTCCCTGCTTTCATCAAGCCTTGACTACGAAATTCTCCAATGTTAGAAGAAATCATGGTTACTGATTTCATCACTAGAAAGTCAACTGTACCCCCACAGTACCCCTCTTTTTTTAGCTCTTTAGCTCGCTTTTTAGCCGATTTAAGTAATTGAGTCGTAAGCTTTTCCGCATAGTAAATTGGGGTATCTTCGGCTGTAATTAAAACCCCTGTAGACATACTCAGCTTGCATTGATTTGAGCCTGAAACCTGTTGTGCTTGATATCGGTGTACCAATTTGGGCTTGTAATCCTTGTCAGCAGCATAACGGCATTGCTTCTCTGGTTTGAGTAATTGTTTTTCAAATTCTTCCCCAATCGTCTTGGCAATTGCTAGCGCTTTATCAGCCGGAACAATCAGCAGTACGTCATCCCCGCCAATGGTAATAATTTCAAAGGGATGAATCCAAGTCTCATTTCGATGTTGGTTATCTGCATCATTTAGATTATTCAGCTTGTGGGGTTTGAGATGTTGGGCTAAGGCTTCATAAACCGAGTTTTCTGTTGCCTCGAAAATATCTTCGCTAAATTGCTGGTAATCTTCTGGGGTTTTAATTTCTTTTTGGATGTAGCCCCCCATATTATTGCCATCTGCATAGATGTAGCCTACAAATCCTTTGGGTGTACTAGCATTAGCTATCTCTCTGAGCGATCGCGCTTCTTTTACTGTCTGATCGGGTTTCTGTTCTGAGACATTTCGGTAGTATCTATTATGTAAGTTTGTTTCTTTCAAAAAGTCCTTAAATTTAACGACCCAACTTTTGAGCTTTCCTGAGTTCCATATTTGTTTGATTTGACCAATTTGCCACCGCCAAGCCGAATTTTTATCAGTCCACCATTTTTGTCCTTGCTCGCTTTCCCCCTTACTTCTTTGTCCGACAATCCGCTTGCGGGCTAAAGCATCAGAAAACCAAGGTTCACCTGGAAGACGTTTAGCGGGAGCAATTGCGGCGCGGCGATCGCTTTCATCTCTTCTTAAGTAAGGGTGTGTCTCAAACATGGGCGGGTAACGGCGAGTCGGACGCCCATCTTGAACATCATTGCCATTACGCCGTTGATTGAATAAAGCGGCTAATTTACCTGCCAATTCATTGAAGCTTTTGCGATTTTGAAAAGCTTTTGATAAATCATCAACATCAGGCTGATCGAAGTAAGCTTTTACGAGTGGATTTTGGTGGTTTTGATGATACCACTCTAGCCAAGGCGTATCTTCAATTGAGTCTTTCAGCAGTCCATAGCGTAGTTCTAATAGCTTAAAGGTAGAGCCAACTGCACAGGAATTGGCGGTTAGAGTTTCTTGTGTATAGCGCTTTTCGATCGCGTTGGCTAAATCATCGACAAAGGCAGCGGGACAAAACGCCAGGATGTTGCCACCTTTGTAGTAAATGAGTAGTTCTTTAATTAAGGCGGCTTCTAGATGGGGAAAATTTTTATTCAGCCACCTGGAGATTCGAGGCGATTTTTGAGGTTCTCCAAAGAATGCTGGAATATCAACTAAGTTAATCCGATCGAGTATGGCTGAAGCGCCGCGAATATCTGGAAGTTTGGCAGCTTCAAATACGTATTGCTTAATTTTTGTAGCACCGCCATAGACTAGACCAATCCGGGTAGTTTGTTGCCATAAATCTGGGTACTTCTCCTTAAGTCCAGTTATCTGTTCAGGGAAGTCATTTTTAGGAATGGCTTGCAACTGCTGGACTTGCTCAACGAGGTATCGCACTGCCTCTGGAACTTCTTTCCCTTCTTGCATCGCCTGTTGCATTTGCTGCAATACAGGTAGTTCAAACTGGGGTTGGCGCTGTTCGCCCCAAGCTAGACACCAAGCAATCGCGATCGTGATGGATTTGCCAGAATTGGTCATGTCACAGTTAATGGGGTGGTTTGATTTCATCAGCCGTGGGGTAGCGAGGGATTATGCTGCCAAGCGCTTAATTTTCTACCTACATGAGGTTTGGCTACCTAGAAATTACTTGAATTTTCTCCTTTCTGGCTGAGTGCTGTTGTAGTTCTTACAATTTACACCCTGCCTGGAAGAAGCCTATTCCAGTAGAGCTAATGCTGTTTTTGTCTGGATTGACATAAGTAAGATTAGCTACTAGGCTACTAGCAGCTCCAAAATTTTGGGCTGTCGAACCTTGAAAACTTCATAAGAAAAATCGTTCAAGGAAGTAATCGACACCACTCGTTAAATCGCTCAAACCCTATGTTTTCCGTTGAGTGGTGTCGATGCTTTACAGGGAAAGGGTTTGAAGTATGTATTTTGCTCAATTTTTGGGAAGATACGTTGTAGTTTCCTGGCTGGTGTCGATTTGTCGTCTGAAACCCTTTCTCCATAAGGGTTCCTCAGCGAAGAGTTTACGCAAGCACTTCCCCGCAAGGGGATGGAAACTGTTGGTTGAATAACAGGCGCAGGAGCCTGTTGTGGTTTACGCAAGCACTTCCCCGCAAGGGGATGGAAACGTTTGTACCAGGAGTAGAGGTAGGGGGTGTGGTAGTAGTTTACGCAAGCACTTCCCCGCAAGGGGATGGAAACGAGAGTCGGAGGAAGTTGGAGGGTTTTCCTCCAAATCGTTTACGCAAGCACTTCCCCGCAAGGGGATGGAAACGAAAAGTTCAGGATAGCCTGAACGCTCCTTCTGTCACTTGAACCATATCCTGTCCAAAGTGGAAGCATAAGCTGTCCAGCGACAGGGGCAAAAACCCTGATGCTGTCGTAGGAAGAACAGTGGCTTTGGTAGCCAAGTAGAACTATAAATTGTCCCTAAGTTGAAATTGGAAGGATAAGATGTCCTGGAGTTGATAAACTGACAATATCCTCCCATTGCTGCCAGAGAAAAAATAAATGCTGGACGGCGAACAGTTTGTGCGGTGGTGTCAGCAGTTAGCCTTGGCAGAACCGACAAGGAAATACATCGAACTGTTACGCAGTTCGCCACCTGCGCGTGTGGTACGCAGTAGGGCAGGCAACGTGAGTGGTCGTTACCCCAGTCGAAAAATGGGCGTGACGATTCAATTTGAGAGCCACCACAACGAATTGGCAGGCATCTATGAAATGGAATATGACCCAGATGTGCTGGAATATTACGATCAACCCAGTGGGCTTAAACTTAGCTATCAAGCTCTGTGTGGTCGGAAAGTAGGAGTCCTGCATACCCCAGATTTCTTCGTGTTGCGCCAAACATCTGCTGGCTGGGAAGAGTGGAAAACACTTGATGAATTAGTGCGATTATCAGCTAAGATGCCTGCTCGCTACGTGAAAGAAATTGAAGGTCAATGGCACTGTCCCCCAGGAGAAGAAGTAGCACAAAGCTTGGGATTATATTATCGCATCCGCTGCAACGCTGAAATTGACTGGGTTTTCCAAAATAATCTTCATTTTCTCGAAGACTACTTGCAGCCGTCCCATTTGGATCTAGAAGAGAACGTTCGTGCCAACATCACATTACTGGTAGAACTTCATCCAGGAATTACCTTAGGTGAATTGCTACAACAGGGGTACAACTGTGACGAGGTTTATACCCTAATTGCCCAAAATCATTTAAAGGTGAATTGGCGAGGTGTCAACATAGCGCAACTTGGTTCACAGCGTCAAATCTTTCCGGCTAGTCAGAAAGTTTGTCAAACCGAAACAACCAAGTGGAGAAGAGCATCAACCTTAGAATTAGCCCCTAACTTAGTTGACCTAAAACCTGGTTCTCCTGTGGTGTGGAATGGAAAAAGCTTATCGATTCTCAATCGGGGAGAAACCCATACAGCCCTACTCAATGAAGAGGAAAAAGTCATCCAACTGCCCAACGTTGCCCTATTGGAATTAGTCAAACAGGGTGAGTTAACAGGTGTTGTCACCCACTCCTTACCATCTGCAAAAGAAGTCAATGACCTTTTAGCCAAGGCTAGCGTCGATGATTGTGCACAAGCCAACCGCCGCTATTCCATCATTGCTCCCTACCTAACGGGTGAACTCCAAACCTCAAATCAGGTCGTCAGTACACGTACAATTCGCCGTTGGTTGCATTCGTGGCAAAAAGCCCAAGAGCAATATGGATGTGGTTATGTAGGTTTATTGCCTCGCGTCAGCTCTAAAGGTAATCGCCAATCCAAATTACCGGAAGCGACACAAAAAATCGTAGACGAATTCATTGCTAACAACTATCTAAATCTCAAACAGCAAGGAAAATTCGCCGTTTACAGTTCACTGGTACGAGCCTGTGAACAGCAAGGGATTACTCCTTGTAGCTACAAAACATTTGTCCGAAACATTCATCAAAAATCTAACTATGAACAGGCTTTGAAAAGGCAGGGGCGTAGGGCGGCTTACAAGCACGAACCTTTTTATTGGGAGCTAGAGGTAAACACCCCTAGGCACGGACAACGACCCTTTGAAATCTGCCATATTGACCATACACAATTAGATATTGAGCTAGTTAGCTCCCACACATCAGTAAATCTGGGTCGCCCTTGGGCTACCTTCCTAACAGACGCTTACTCACGACGAATACTAGCCGTTTATCTGTGTTTTGACCCACCGTCCTACCGTAGTTGCATGATGGTAATGCGCGAGTGTGTCCGTCGTCACGGACGCTTGCCCCACACGATAGTGGTGGATGGAGCCAAAGAATTCATGAGTGTTTACTTCGAGCGGCTACTAGCCGCTTACTCTTGCACGAAGAAAACCCGACCAGCGGCTAAACCCCGATTTGGTTCAGTATGCGAACGCTTGTTCGGGACAGCCAACACCATGTTGATTCACAATCTCCAGGGAAATACGCAAATTAACAAGAATTCTAGGGCTGTGACGAAAAGCGTTAATCCCCGTAATTTAGCTATTTGGACGCTGGGGAGTTTGTATCAGAATCTATGCGATTGGGCTTATGAATTTTACGACAACAAGGAGCATCCGGCACTCTTGAAAAGCCCAAGAGCAGCTTTTTCAGATGGCTTGTTGCAAACCGGATTGCGCCCACATAAACTGATTCCTTACGATGAAACCTTTCGGATTTTGACCCTACCAACAACATCCAAAGGAACTGCCAAAGTCATTCCTAATCAAGGAGTCAAAATTAACCACATCTACTATTGGCATAATAGTTTTCGGAATCCGGAAATTGAAAAGACTCAAGTTCTCGTGCGCTATGACCCAAATGATGTTGGGATTGCCTATGCCTACATAAAAGGTCAGTGGGTAAATTGCATCTCGCAGCACTATAGCAGCTTAGCGGGTCACTCTTAGCTGCAACTCCAGCGGAGAAACTGGCTTACTTTGAAAGTTGTACGGTAGTACACAGGCAATTAAAAATTGCTTATGAAGCTGTAATAGATGCCGTCAATAATCCTGGAGGAGCTTCATTAATCTTTTTGTTTGGTCCTACCGGGGTGGGGAAAACAACCTTACTCCATCAAGTTGTGAAAGTGCTAATAGAGCAGAACTCCAGAGCTATGCAACTTGATTGTGGGCATATTCCTGTTGCTTATGTAGAAGCTCGCGCTCCCGAATCCGGGTCTTTCGACTGGAAAGATTATTATAAAAGCGTCTTGATAGCTTTAGCTGACCCCTTCGTTGATTATAAACTCAGAACTGGCAGTAGCCGAATTGAGGGCAGGGGTTCGGCTCAACGTCTAGTTAAATCAAGAGCCAACCTTTCAGATTTACGAGAGGATGTAGCCGCAATTATCCAACAACGTCGGTTAATTGTATTTCTAGTTGATGAAGCCCAACGCTTCACTAAAATGGCATCGGGACGAAGACAACAAGACCAAATGGATGCCATTCAGTCAATGGCAAGTTTCACGTCCACCCGACACGGACTTTTTGGCACTTATGAACTGCTACAGTTAAGAAATTTAAGCGGTCAATTGAGCCGCCGCAGTTTAGATATTCACTTTCCTCGTTATCAAGCGGATTGCTCACAGGACGTTAAAGATTTCAAACGGGTACTCAAAAGCTTTGCCTGCCAAATGCCCTTGTTAGAAGTCCCTGATTTAGAGCAGCATTGGGAATACTTTTACGAACGCAGTATCGGTTGTGTCGGGATAGTGAAAGATTGGCTGACACAAGCTTTGAGAAAAGCGTTGGGAGAATCAGCCTCTACCCTGAGCTTGGCACATCTTACACCTTATGCTCCCAGTGTTTCTAAATGTATGCAAATGGCAACTGAGGCGATAGAAGGTGAGAAAGCGCTGCTCCAATCGGAGAGCGAACTGAGCCGATTGCGTCAAAAATTGGGATTAACTGTTAAGGAGCCACCAACAGCAACAGAAGCCTTGCTCAATAGCCCGACCCGTTCTACGGCTAATAAAAAAGACAAGAAAACAAAGAAACGTCGTCCGGGAGAGCGTAATCCTCAACGGGATGTCATCGGAGGCGCTCCCAGTGTCAGTTGAAAGCTGGAGTAATCATCAACTGTGGTATTCAAAAACCACAACAATTCCAGAGCGTAGCCGCCTGCATCCTCTTGAACCCATCGGTGTAGGAACGCCGACAGTAGAGAGTTTAACCAGTTATGTGGCTCGGTTGGCAGCAGCTCATCGAGTACCTACGGGTATTTTGCTAGCTCAAGAAGTCGCTCAACAAGTCAGTAGATATCAGGGCAATCAGCATCAAGGGTTATCCAGATGGTTTTTCCGTGTCTTTTTCAACGATACGGGGGCCTGGAATGGCATGGGAATTATGGCATCTGAGCCAGTTCATGTGTTAGAAGCACGAACCAAGCAGCATCAGTTACGGTTTCTCACTTTGTTACGTTGGGCTAACGTTTTACCGTCACGAGGTTTACTTCGTACCAACAAGGCTTGGTGTCCCGTGTGCTATGACGATTGGGAGCGTTGTGGCAAACCCATCTACGAGCCTTTATTATGGTCGCTCCAGGTAGTGACAACTTGTCCTGTTCATCAACAAGTTTTATGGCATCAATGTCCCAATTGTCGGCGGTCGCTCTACCCTCTAGAGTGGAATTCCCGACCGGGTTTCTGCTCTAGATGCCAACAGTGGTTGGGTGTGAGTTCATTTTTGAGTACAGGCGAGACCTCTTTTGATGCTTCCCCAGTAGAGCCACCTGATTGGGAATGGCAGATTTTTGTTGTGTACTCCGTGGGAAAAATTCTAGAGCAAGCACCTTTTCTTGAGTCTGTGCCAGCTAGAGAAAATCTGGCATTTTGTATTGACTTATGTATTCAAAAAGCTACCAACGGTAATGCTAAAGCTTTTGCTGAGTTAATGTACCTGAGTGCTTCCGTACCAGGAGAATGGCGATGTGGTCAAGCACTGGCACAATTAGGTTTGCTCTTACGAGTTTGTTGGTGTCTTTCTATTCCTTTAGTTGATTTCCTCACTGGCCGGGTAGTGATTGAGCAACCGCTATCGTTGAAGGTTTTGCCTATCACTCAACAAAGGAGAAAAACTAATCGGCGCTTTGATGCGCTGAAAGTACAAATGTTTTTAGAGGCAGCTTTGTCTTTTGAACCACCCCAGTCTCTCAAGCAAGTGGCTGCTACTATTGGATACGACCCTGGCGATATCTCCCGATTTTTCCCAGACTTGTGCCACCAAATTTCCGCTCGTTACAGATTATACCGACAAGCAATCAGAAAGTCCTAGCTATAATAATGCCATTCCCCAAGTCTATCTCCAGGTACTCGCAAGCGGTTCAAGTCTAGTTACCTCGTCCCACCACGTCGAAGTATAAAGTGACCACAGTTTTTTGGACAACTTATGCTTCCACTTTGGACAGGATATGGTTCAAGTGACACCTTCCAAGTCAAGTTTACGCAAGCACTTCCCCGCAAGGGGATGGAAACCTTTTCATACCTAACATTAGGTATGGGTCACTTTTGGGTTTACACAAGCACTTCCCCGCAAGGGGATGGAAACCTATTGGTGGTTGGGGTGATTGTGATGCAGTTGTTCTTTCCGAAACCTCTTCCCCGCAAGGGGACGGAAACTTTTCACAAACTGAGAAGGATATATAGCGATTCAGTCGAGCAAGGTACAGTTAGACCTAACCCCCAACCTCCTCACTAAAGCTCCGGTTCCCTGCTAGGGAAGGGGGTTAATTTCAAAGCCTCTCTCCTTGTAGGAGAGAGGTTTGGAGAGAGGTCAAAACTGTGCCATACACGAGCGAGAACTGCTATAAACCCTAACCTTCAAGAATCTTCAGACCTATGATAAAGCCCCCACTCCTTCTCCACATCAGCAGCAACCCTCTGCCGTAACGCCCAAGGCAAGAGAACCTCCACAAAAGGACGCCAAGCTTGCAGGCGCTGCAATACATTCGGGTCGCCCTCACGGTAAGTCGCACTATAGTAAGCATCCTGAGGACAACGAGCCAAAATCCCTAGCAGTGTCTCTCGCTCCGGTAGATGAGTTAGCTTTTTAATCAAACGTTTCGCCTCTGCATAACTCACCGACTCAAACGTCTCGTGGCGCACCGTCCCCTGAATGTATCGCCGGTCATGAATGCGGTCAAACCGCAGCAACAAAAGGGAAGCCCTTTGATAATAATCAAACCCCCACACTTGAGCCATTTGCTCTTGGATATAATCCGGTGTCGGCAGCGTCTTATCCCGATATTGCTGTACCAAAGACGGCGCAATTCGCTCATCTGCCCAATTTAAAGAAATCAAAGACTCAAGTCGGTCAAGGCGATAATTCCACCAGTTGATTTCCCCATCAGGATTTTGCCCCAAAGCACACAGATACGTTGCCCGTTGCACATAGTAAATGCAAACCGGGTAAACAACACATTCTACATTTCGGTCAAGCTTGGCACTTCTGTAAACCAGCAACACGGGAGGGACACAAGTCTGCGCCCAAAGATTTCTCAATTGCTCCTGAAAATCGTCCACCTTATCCAACATTTCAGGCGGAACCACATAATCAACGTGGATAAAAAAACGCTGGATGCCATCAATTTGTTGGGAATAGTTCTGGGCAATTAACGCTAAATCGGGAGGTAAAAAATTGAGGTCGTAAGTCGCCAGTTGCCGCTCTTTAGGAACGTCGCCACTCGTCATCGGTCGCACAGGAAGCGACTGCACCCGATGGTATTTCCGCTTGTCATATTTGAGCCATTGCAGTTGGCTTAGGGTTTGCAAGTCCCCCGCAAGCATTCGCCTGGTTATAGCAAATAGCGGTGTTTGCAACCAACTCCCCAGCGTCTTTTCATCAATCCCCCCATGATGTCCAATGAAGTGCCGCCAGTCCGCTTCTAAAATTCCCGTTCCTGAACCAAACAGCCAGTGACGCGCACTTTTATTGCAAGGACAACGAGAATCACGATGCTGGGGAACTTCTTCCCCTTTAGGATGGGTGGGACTAAAAAACGCATCCCGCCATTGAGAGTAACTAAAGGAATCCGGGAGGTCGAGGCGTTCCGATTCATCCCCATACAGCAGGCGCAACCACACCCACAAGCGCACCGCTCTGGAAAGGTTCTGCTTGAGAGAACCTCGTGCTAGCCATTGCAATAGCTCTACACTGGGCGAATCACGGAAAATCGGGCGGGACATGGGTGAGGAAATTTGGAAAAGGCAATTTCCAGCTATTTGCTAGAGTACCAGTATTCGTATCACTGAGTCTACTGATGAGTGCCATTCAACTTGAACTCATTCCCCACCAAACCGCAGACGGACTAGCCTATCAGCACCTGCGAATTCACCTGACTAGTCCAGATGGCATCATCGAACCCGAAGATTTAAAAGGGTTGAAGCTGCCTGAAGGGATAGCCTCCAGTCAAGGGGTTGTGATGGAAGGCAGAGGCCCCATTTGGCTCTATGGCTACCTCGTCCACGAATGTCATGCTACCCCTTGGGTGGCGTGCTACGACCCACGCTTGGAAGGGGCGGTCGTGGTAGAAGCTCATACTCGCGGTGTTTCTGTGGGTTCGGTTTTAAAGTTAAGCCTGCCGAAGTAGCTATGAAAGTAAAAAGTAAAAAGTAAAAAGACATTTCTTTTGCCTTTTAACTTTTGCCTTTTAACTTAAAAAAAGATGATTGCCACTTCCAAAAAACCGTTACAACTCACAGTCACTCAAGTTACTGCCCGAAATGGGAATTGTTACCAATGTCTGGAGATAGATATTACCGTACCCGAACTGAAACCTGCCACCTTGGCTAAGCTAGAGTTGCCAGCAGATTTAGACTTAAACCAAGGGGTTGTGTTGTGGGGTTCGGCACCGATTTGGCTTTACAGCAACTTGGTGAAGCGCTGCACTTCAGCCCCTTGGATAGGGTGCTATAACGTGCCTTTGGGGTCGTTTGTTGTAGTCGCCAGTCGCTGCCCACAGATGAGAGTCGGTGATGCTGTTGAGTTGGTTAATAAATCCCAATGTTCTGCCATCCTAATTGGTGGCCCTCCAGATAGTGGTAAGAGCGTTCTCTGCTATGCTTTATCTTGCAATCTTAAACAAGAGGCATCCGATAAGAAGATTTTCTTGCAGCGGGCGCAGTGGGATGGGGAAGGAAACTGGTTTGCTCAGATGAAGAATCGACCCCTGGCTGAGGAATTGAGTACCCGTTCTCGCGCCAAAGGTTCGGAACAGTTCTTTCTCTACCATGCTGATGCAGTCAGTAATGTACGGGAAGTGATGGAACTGGTGTTGGTGGATTTTGGGGGAATGCCCCAGCCAAGGGATGTGATTTTGTTGCACCGCTGCACCCACTACATCATTATTAGTAGCAAGCCAGAGGAGATTTCCAAATGGCATGATTTCTGCGGCAAGCGGGGGGGACTCAAACCTCTAGCAGTGATTCACAGTGTGCGGGAGAAGCGGTTAGAGGTATTGCCGAATCAGAAGTTTTTGGAAATGATTGCTGGCCCTTGGGAACGGGGTGAGACACTTTCAGTACCGGATGAGTTACTGCAAGGGGTGCTGAATTTAGCAAGGCGCTAAGGTTGATGGAATTAATACTGAGGCAGACAGTCGAAGATATAAGCTGGGTTGAACGTGAGTTCAATATACCTCTTGTAACAATACCAAGCACGCCACCCCAATCCTCACTAAAGCTCCGGTCCCCTTATTAAAGGGAGGGAGTTAGTTTCCCCTCTTGATAAGGGGGGACTAAGGGGGGTAAATTCGACTTTTGCAAGAGTTTAATGAACCTCTCCCTAGCCCCCTCTTAAGAGTAGAAGAGGAATTGTCGAACTCACACTGATTTCATGAGCAGGGATGCATCAGTCGTGGATTTTATCAGGAGAACGGCTGTATGTTACAACAAGCCACAGTTAAACTAACGGAACGATTTGAAAACGCGCTCGTGTACGCGACTCGCCTTCATGCTGAACAGATTCGCAAGGCGACGGGTGTTCCTTATATTTCTCACCTGTTGAGTGTTACAGCCTTGGTGCTGGAAGATGGGGGGGATGAAGATGAAGCCATTGCGGCGTTACTCCATGATGCCGTGGAAGACCAAGGCGGGAAAGCGACCAGGGCGGAAATTTACCGCTTGTTTGGAGAACGAGTGGGGGCAATTGTCGATGGTTGCACGGAGTTTGATAGTGAGATTAAGCCTCCTTGGTATGAGCGCAAACAGCACTATATCGAACAATTGCGTCAGGGTTCACCCGCAGTGCGTCGGGTAGCGTTAGCGGATAAGCTGCACAATGCTCGTACTATTGTGCAAGATTACCGCCAGCAAGGGGAGGCGATTTGGTCGGTGTTTAGTACGGGGAAAGAGGGGATGTTGTGGTTTTACCATTCTTTACTTAAGATGTATCGCGAGATTGCTCCGACGCCGATGGTGGAGGAATTAGCACGGGTAGTTGGAGAGTTGGAGCAATTGGGAGAGTCATAACTTTTCCTAGCGCTAACTCCTGGCTAACTCTCCTCAAATCCTGATGGAAATAGTAGCAGAACTCTTGAGATTTTTGGAAAAGGCTTTTTCCAACCCCATGCCACAATAATGTTGTGTCTTTTGAATAAGAGCTTGCTCTCCAGAGGAAGGAGTTAATTATGCCCCCTGATGCCTCCACGTTAACGGCTATTGACGAGCTTTTTGAGCGCTGCAAAACGACCTTGCTACAAACTTGGAAAGAAACAGGATTCGGACATATTGAGATTGACAGTGAACGAGTTAACCCAAATAAAATCCGAGTGATTTTACGCGGTTCTACACACTACCGCTATGTCTTTACTGACGCAGACGTTGAAGAGTGGAACTCACGCTAGTTCCAAATAGCAGCCAAACAAGTTTTTTCAGGAATAGCCCAAGGGAGTACAGCACAGTTGAAAGGACTGGCTACACCTTGAGGCAATAGGAAAACCAAATAAATAGCGAACGCAAATATCTAGCCCCTGATGGGTGTGAGTCTCACGAGGCTGGTGAAGTGGATGAAAGTTATCCGCTTCTCCAGCCTTTTGTTTTTAGAAAGGAGAATCTCAAATGTTGAATACAAAGTATTTTATTCAAGGACTGAAGTACTACTAATCCAGGGTGATTTGCCATAACTACCGCTCAATTATTACTCCTAATCTCTGCCTTTCCAGCTCCTGAATACTCAACTGAATTTGTCTAAGAATAGGCAAATTAATCGAACAAACATTTCACACTAAAGCATTTACCTCAAGACAATGATTGACGACTCTTTGGTAACAAATTCTCAAGACCTTCTGAATCCGTCTGTAACTTTCTCCACCAGCGATTTCGGTAGCTCGGTAGAATCATCAGATTTGATTACTCCTCAATCAGCTCTGAATATTTCTCCAAATGTAGGCTTCTCTCAAGATGCAATCAACCTTGAAATTCAGGCAGTAAGCATCACTGACAATCTCGTTCCACCTGACTCGTTGTTTCTCTCGTCAAGCGCTGATTCCTTGACCCTAGAAACTGTTAGCAGTGTAACTGAACCGATTGCCTTATCTCCCGATTTATTAACGGGTCAAACTATTTTTAATTCTGGAGTCTTTACCGTCGGAAATACTGGGGAAGTTGGAATTGATTTTCTCTTTGATGGTGGTGACTATCAGGGAGAATTAGCCATCTTCAATTTGGAGGGAATGGATAAATACGAACCAGGGTCAGAAGGCTTTATTGCCGAAGCGGCCCGACGGGCACTGAGTAATTCTTCACTCGGTTATGTGGTCATTTCTGACGCTGTAGAAGGGGCGCGGTTTAGTGGTGCACTGCCTCATGAAGCCAATTTTAATTCTGGACAATACCAAGGCGTTCAAACCTTTTCACTAAATCCAGGGGAGCAATTTGGGGTCATGCTTGTACCCAATGGCACCGTGCAGCAGGTAGTTGACAATCCCGAACTTTGCAGTAATGTACGTCCTTTGTTCTCTTTGGGAACTGCTAACCCTAACGATGCTTTCCACGTTGGTCAAATTGCCGATGTCACTGGAGAAGGCAATACGTTTGTGTTTGAAGATTTGCGGGTCGATACAGGGTCAGACCGTGACTACAATGACATTGTTTTTCAGGTACGGGGTGCCACCGGACAAGCAACTCGACTTGATGATGTAATTGCCTCGGATAAAGATTGGCGCACCACTAACATGGGTCAGGCGCTGCTGTCCTATATTCAACCCTATATTGCACCCACTGACTCTGGAGTTATCCCGGAAAATTTACCCGTCATTCCTACGACTCCCGTCAATCCCATACAGTTTGAGTTTCCTCAATCAGCTCAACCGCTAGTAGGCATTATCGACACGGGTTTTGCTGTCAATAATCCCGACATTGACTACAGCCGAATTAGTTTGGGACAAGACCGAGTGGAGGGTGATGCCGACCCATTATTGCAATCGGGTGAGGGGAATGAGCATGGTACTCATGTTCTAGGCATTATTGCCGCGACTCAAAACAATAACATTGGAATTGATGGCGTGAATGATAATGCACCCATTTGGCTAGGTCGAGCCGTTGGTTCGGGTCAATGGGCGGAGTCACTCGTTGAGTTTGTGGACACAGCCAAAACCTCCGAACAACCCAATGCCGTAGTCAACCTTAGCTTTGACCTAACCCAGGTAAATCCTGATGGCAGCGTGACAACCCGCGATGAGTTCACTCCCCAAGAATGGGCAGCTTTGGAATACGCCCACCAAAATGGAGTCATCGTTGTCGCCGCTGCTGGGAATGAGGGTGGTGCGATGTCGGCTTTAGGTCAAGCTTCCCAAACTTTTGACAATATTATCACTGTGGGGGCTGCCGAAAACTTCGATCGCTTCGTGTCGGTGGCTCAAGGGGTTGACCGGACGGGGTATTCGAGCTACGGTGCTGGTTTAGATATTTTGGCTGATGGTGGTACGCCGGACAATCCAACGCTCTCCACGGTAGGAGACGGCTTGGGAACAATGGCGGGAACGTCTATTGCTGCTGCCAAAGTAACGGGAACGCTGTCTCAAGTTTGGGCAGCGAATCCCGAATTAAGCTATCGCCAAGTGATTGAGATTCTTAAATCGACTGCCACAGACCTGAACGTACCGAATGCGGATACAGAAACGGGTGCTGGGTTGCTCAATCCCGTAGCTGCGGTGTATCTGGCACAAGCAACAACTCCCCTAGCGTCTGACCCGTTACCAGTTGCTCCCCTTCCTGAATTTTGGAGCGAGCCAAGTACGGCTTCAGAACGACCGACTGCTGCCCTGTTTCGAGGCAAATACTATGACTGGGTGCCTTACACAGTTCAGTCGGGAGATACCTTGAGTGAGATTGCCCAAACAACAATGGGCAACGGTTCTGCACCTTATTACAGTTTTATTGCCGAACACAACGGCATCGCCAATCCCCATTTACTCCAAGCCGGTCAGCAAATCCTAATTCCCACTGGAATATCAGCCCCAACTGAGTTCATGGGCAAATACTACAACTGGGTACCCTACACCATTCAGTCTGGAGATACCTTGAGTGAGATTGCCCAAACGACAATGGGAAATAGCTCTGCCCCCTACTACAACTTTATTGCCCAGAAAAATGGCATTGCCGATCCCAATGTCATTGATGCAGGTCAGCAAATTCTGGTTCCGGCGGAGGTAGCAACCCCAACTAACCCCAATCCTCAGCCTACTCCGACCCCTCAACCGCTTCCTAGCCCAGGAGGAAGCGGCCCTGGCAACCTCCTCAACTTGCCTGTAAATCAGCAAAGACAAAACTTAGGAGTGAATCCGCAATCTAGCTTTTACCAAAGCGGTGGAAATAAATTTGCCGCCGCTAACGGGACGGGAGGAACTTATCTGTGGTGTACTGACTATGCCTTTGGTCGCGCCTTGGAGAAAGGCTTGATTCAGGGGAGTAGTGGCATTGGGGGTGCCATTCGCGGTAATGCGGGGGATTGGGACAATAATGCCAGGAGTGCTGGCTATGCAGACCGCGTGCAATTTCAACCCAGAGCTAATAGCTTTATTATTTGGGAGGCTTATACTGCTGATGCTGGGAGTGTCGGTCACGTCGGATTTGTGGAAGCTGTTTACTCCGATGGTTCGTTCCTGGTTTCCGAATCGAATTGGGGTAATCCTGCAATGTCATTTCATCTGCGCCATGTCAGGCCCGGTACTCCTGCCTATAGCAACGCTAAGTTCATTTACCTGTAGCTTTGATTAATTGATAGTTGTTGATTAAGGGTTGAGCGCTCATTCTTCTTTCTCAACGGAGTGTGAGCGCTGTTGTTGCCCGTTACGTGGAGGAGGAAGTATTAGTATGGCCTGGGAAAGAGGCAATACATTCTCAAATCACCAGTAAATTTGTTCACTACAGTTATAGAAGCAGATGATAGGCTAACCCTGACCGGAACAAGTCTTGAATGCTTAATCGCGAGGTCAATATGGCTTTCAGTAGTTACAAGAGCATCAGTGCAGTTGTCAAAGAATTTCAGGTTAAATACACCGAAGCAGAGTTCATCAATGAAATAGAATTCAACATCCCCGACTACTTCAGAGAAGACTTACAAACCGTCATGCGGGAAGGAGTCGTTGATAACTCAGAATTTGCCATTTGTGAAAATTTAATTTATCCCGTCTTGAAAGAAGTCTGGAAGTGCTATCGCAGCAAGTTCCTGTTGTGGAGTCACGAGTCACTCACCTATGATGAAAATCTTTCAGGCTTTCCCGAATATATCTTGGCGAAACGCTCACCGTTGGGAAAAGTTGTCTTTGACAAACCGTACTTACTTTTAGTCGAAGCCAAACAAGATAAGTTTGAAGAAGGGTGGGGTCAGTGTCTCGCTGAAATGATTGCCGCGCAACGACTGAATGAAGACCCGCAAATGACAGTTTTCGGGATTGTTTCTAACGGAGCAATCTGGCAATTCGGTAAGCTGAAAGCCGATATCTTTACCAGAAATATTACCCTTTACAGCATTCAGGAGCTAGATAAGCTCTTTGCCGCTGTTAACTATATTTTCCGCCAGTGTGAATTGCAACTTGACGAGAAAGTAGCGGCTTAATTTTAAATCTTGAGGACATACATATTACGCCAAATCCTCCTTGTCCCCCTTGTCCCCCTTGTCCCCCTTGTCCTCCTTGTCCTCCTTGTCTCCCTTGTCTCCCTTGTCCTCCCTGTCCTCCTTGTCTCCCTTGTCCCCCTATTCTCTCGCCCACTCCCTCACCGCTCGGCGGATTGCTCGTCTCCCTTGAGGACGGTATTGTTCGATAATTGCAGGCAGTTCTTGAACTCGAAGTGTAGGAAATACCGAGCTGGTTTCTACTTCTATGTATCCCTCATTCTGTAGCTGGTAAATTTTCAATTCACCGGAGTCATAACACCAAATTTCCGGTACACCTAAACGAGCATAGATGGAAAAGCGACTCAGAGACTTGCTCGTCACATCAATTTCTAGCGCTAAGTCTGGAGGAGGGTCTTGATTGAGATCGTATTCTAACTTGCCCCGAATTCTTGGCTCATTTTGGAAATAAAAACAGTTATCCGGTTCTACCCCAGCTTTCTTGATTTCCCGTTTCCAAGTTGTTGAACCTAAACTTTCGTAGTCTTGGTCTAAAACTTCTGCAATTTCTTTGATAGAATCCCCAATCACTTCTTTGTAATATTCATGTTCGGGTAAAGGGGTCATAATTTCTAACGTTCCATCATCATAGGCAACTCTAGCAGCACGGCTTTCGCCCAAATCAACTAATAAATTTTCAAATTGTTGCCAACTAATGTTATGTAAAACAACTCGGTCAGCGCGACGTTGAGTAAGCAACATAATTTTTCTAGAACAGGAAAGATAGCTAATTTTATTGTATCTATGACCATTGCCCAATTCTTTCAAACCCTAACTGGATTCCCCCCACGCCAATTCCAACGAGAAGCGATCGCACATCTCCTCAACCGCCAAGATGTCATCCTCCGCGCCCCCACTGGTTCCGGCAAAACCGAAACCGCGATCGCACCTTTCCTGTTCGCCAAAACCCTACAGTGCGACTTCCCCAACAAGCTAATTTACGTCGTCCCCTTGAGAACCCTGGCCAACAGTTTACGCCAGCGGGCAGAAACGTTAGCGAGAACTTGGGAAACCTTTATTGAAGAGAGACGCGGAGAGGGGGAGACGCGGCGACGCGGAGAGTTTTATACAGACATCCCCGCGTCCCCTTGTCCCCGTGTCCCCGTGTCTCATCAACAACCCTCTCGCCCTTTGGTAGTAACACTGCAAACGGGAGAGAACCCAGAAGACCCTAGATTTGAGGGTGATATCGTGTTCTGTACGATCGACCAGATGTTAAGCAGCTTCCTCAATATCCCCTACTCAGTCGGTCGCGGTTCTGCCAACGTCAACGCCGGGGCGATTTTTGCCTCCTATCTGGTCTTTGACGAACTGCACTTACTCGACCCAGACCGTTCTTTTGCTACCGTCCTCAAAGTGTTGGAACAAGTCAAAGGTATTTCACCATTTCTGTTGATGACCGCGACGTTAACCGATGAACTTGCCACCCAGATTAAACGATTAATTGATGGTTCATAGTTCATGGTTCATGGTTGGTGGCAATGAGCAATGAACAAAACGCAATGAGCAATGAACAATCAACAATTAACAATTAACAATCAATACTTAAAAAATATGGAAATTATTAGAGTAGAAGATGCTGATTTACAGGAGATTGAAGGAAACCGCTGTCGGACGTTTCGAGGGATATCTGAACCCCTGACGGCTGAATTTATCCTCAATGATATCAAACACTATCAACGCCAGCGAGTTATTATTATCTGCAATACAGTCTCTCAAGCTCAGGGATTGTTTAGAGATTTAGACGAGCTCAATCAAGACAGGGAGTTAACAATTACCCTGCTTCACTCCCGCTTTTTACCTGAAGATAGAGCTAAAAAAGAAGCTTACCTGAAAGAAACGTTTGCTCAAAACTGGCAACAGGATAAGGATAACACCTGCCACGTTCTGATTTCTACTCAGGTGATTGAAGCAGGATTGAATATTACTTGCGAAGTAATGCACACGCATTTATGCCCGATGAATTCTCTGCTGCAACGGGCGGGACGTTGTGCTAGATTTCGGGGCGAACGGGGTGAAGTTTACGTTTATCGGTCGTTTCAAGTTAACTCAGTTAATGCTGAATTGGCTGAAGCTGATTTGGAGGATGAATTGGAAACCTCAACTGATACCGAGTTGTGTTCAAACTTAGTAGATAGGAGAGACAAGGGGGACAAGGGAGAGAAAATACTATGTATGAATGCAACTTATTCTGAAAAGAAGCAAAGTTTCTTGCCTTATACCAATGAGATTTGCGAATTAACTTGGGCGGTTTTACAAGAGCATACGGCATCCGAGCGCATCAATGAAAATGTTGGCTTTCGGATAGAAGAACAGTGGATTAACAAGGTTCACACTCCTGAAACGCTGCTGCAACAAGAGCGTAGGGCAAATAATCAGATGAATTTTGAGCAGCAGTTTAATGCGGCTTGTTTTCGAGGAGATGAATCGACGGCTAATGAGTTAATTCGGTTTGTGGATGCCCGGAGTGTGTTTGTCTGGGAAGAACCTATCTTTCTGGATGAGGAACCAATTGACCCGAAGCAGTTGTTGGCGTTTTCTGTCCCGATTTCTACGCTATGTAAAGTTTGGCAAGATGTGAAGAATTTAGGATATGAAATTGACTGGATGTTTAAACGGATTGAACATCCCAAAGGGAGAGCGACAGAAACTTATAGTCAGCCTGTTTGTATTCCAATTACCTCTCGCGAATCTCTGGTTAATAGTGTCAGGATTCTAGTTAATCCCCGCTATGTCTATTACGATGACCAAATTGGTTTATTGATTGGTCCTGATGTCTTTAGCAATCGCTTTTCCTCACCCGATAAGCCAAAGCGGAAACTTCAGAGTGAGTACTGTTATCGCATGGATACTTATGTGGGACATTTGGTGTTGATGTGGAAGTGCTGGCGGGAAGCGTTCCCTACAACGCTGAAGCGAAATGGGGAATTAGTGGAGACTCAAATTAGCAGTGTGCGGGATGAACTGTTGCAGGCGGGTGGGCAGTTTATTCAAGCTAAAATTTTTCCCGATGCCAGTGAAAATGAGGCAAAGGCTCTATTTGAATATCTGGTCTTTTTTGCGGTTTTGACTCACGATTTGGGTAAGCTTCAGGTGAAGTGGCAAGAGGTGATGCGGGGGTGGCAGGCGATCGCACATTCCTCATTCAACGGCACAAATCCCCGTTCCCACCTGTTGGCTCATACTGATTATGACCCAGAAGATAAGGCACAACGCGACCAACTCAAAACCTATGAAAAGAAACACAAGCGTCCCAACCATGCGGTAGAGAGTGCGTTCCTGTCGCGGGAGATTCTGAAAAACTCTCTGTTCCCCTTGCTGCGCGATCGCTTTGGGGCGGATAGCGAACAGATTCCATATATTTGTCACGCTATCATGATGGCGTCGGGGCGTCACCACTCGGCTTGGGCGGGTGGATGGAAAATGGGGGATGTGGCGAAGGTGGGGAAGATTTTATTGCATCCAGAGGCTCGATATGCGATCGCTTCGAGTTGGCGCAGTATGGCTCGGTTTTTGCCTGAAACTTTACCGCTGCAACCTGCTAATCTGAGTCGGGAAGTGTACGCTGTTACTAAGGAATTTGACTTGAATCGATTTGATACAGCTCAAATTGAGTACCTACAATTGTACTCGCTGGTGGTTAGAGCGTTGCGACTATGCGATCAGCGATCGGTTCAATTGCTTCCAGTTAAAAGAGCCATCGAAGCAAAGTCTTAATCGCTGACCTGACGACTTGAGTTTTTCAAGTTACTGGCTTAGAGTTGGGAAGCTAAACTTTTGCAATACAAGACCAAGCCTGATGAACAAGCACCCAATCTTACTGTATTTCGGTGATGGGAAGGGTAGAGCCGAGCTTGTTCGTCTCATCTTCATCTATGGCGGTGTCCCATTTGAAGATAGAAGAATTTCTTTCCAGGAATATGTGCAGATGCGGGACAATGGAGAACTGCCCTTCGGTCAGCTCCCTATTCTCGAAGTTGGTGGAACCCTGATCAGCCAGTCATGCGCGATCACTCGGTATGCGGCAAAAGAAGCCGGATTGTACCCTTGCGACAGCGTACAGGCAGCTTTATCAGATATGGTGGTTGATGCATGGAGAGATCTGCTAGACCTTCTGTACGGGTGTTATGTTGACCGGGTGGTGGAGAAGGGTCAGCTTATCATGAAAATGAGGGATGCAGCGGTGAGGCTGGAGCGATTGGATGAGTACTTTGCCGTGATTGTACCCATGCACTTGAGAAGGTTTGAGCTTCTAATTACACAAAATCAAGACTCGACCTTCCTTGTGGGACAAGAGCTGACGTGGGCAGATCTTGCGGTGTTTGACATTCTTTCTACATTAGATGAAGCGGCTTCCCTCTGGACAACCCCATCTACATTCTTCTACATTCCGGAGCCAGCAGGGCCTTATCGGCTCCCCAAAGAACTGCTCAAGTCATATCCAAAGCTTGAGGCGTTGAAAAAGACAGTGAGCGAGACACCAAATATTGCAGCTTGGCTCCAGGCTCATCCCTATTAATTAAGCGGGAAGTATCGCTAGTTCTGCTGTTTGTTGCTGAATACTGGTAAAAGTTTCAGTCCCCTTACGGGGATTAAGTTCGTGAAAAGAGGGGTTAATGAAGATTTAGAGGAGGTAAGTGGTGGGGTGTTTCAGTCCCCTTGCGGGGATTAAGTTCGTGGAAAGTCCGCCATCTGAAACCTTGACGGACAGAGGGTTCTACAAAAGATTTTCGTGGGACTCTTTTTCACCCTCATTTCAGCCCCACTAATTGAAACATAATCTCATTAACTGAGCAACTGAAAATGCTCAAACTCTTTAATTGTCAAGGTTCTGGCGTTTTTCGTGGGACTCTCCGGTTTTTCACCCTCGCTTTGACCCACGAAAATTATTGCTGTCCTCAGGATAAGCCAACTTCCTAATCTTGTCGAGATGACAAAGCTTAATTTACTCGAATCTCGCCCAAAAAATCTTCTTCATATATATAGACTATCCGAAAGCCTCCCCAATCCCCAACTTGGAAGACCCCTCTTCCAGAGGGGAGTAGAATACTGTTCAAGATAAATCTCCAGCAATGGAGCAGCATTACAGATGATAAAAAGCCTGTTAGTGGGCAAAAAATTCGGCACCTATGCCGATACCTTTCTCATGCTAGGTTTAGCACTTCTTGCAGAATATGCCCTCAAGAAAACTCAACAAAACCCATCCATCCAACTGATTGACGAAGGAACACATTATCGCATCCAATTCAAAAAACCTGTTAACTTAGAATCCATTGCCCTCCTTGCCTACACTAATCCATTTCCACCTGTCTGCGGCAAGAAAACCGACCGCAGCCAACTCCCTCCTGAAACCCCTATTTTTGATGTTGTCGAATGGGGAGAAGTTCGCAAGCTTTACCGAGAGTATTTATATCAAAACCACGGTCGAAGAGAAACCGGAGAAGACACTCCAAAACCACCCCATCCCAGCACACAGAATAGTGCCATTCTCACCTCCATGCGCCATGACAAAAACCACAATAAACTCTGGCTAATCGGATGGGAATTGCGAGACCATTATGGCATCTTACTTACCTCTATTTTCCAAGCCTTTAGCCAGAGCGATCGCTCGACACTGAAAACCGCAACTGAACGAGTCGCTGAGCTATTTTTTGCCGCCACGGGATGTAAACTCTCCCTGCAAGCCAGTGCAGTAAAAGTTTATTTACCCACTTCCATTCAGGGCGTCGTTTCTGCTTACAACCTAAAAACTCGCACTCTAACCCTTAATGGTACGGCGGAAATTGGAACAACGGGGTGGGCGAGATATCGGTTCAACGACCCCGAACAGGCCAAGGTAGCGACTATCCTAGCTCATTTTGCCGAGTTTGCTGGAGTTGGACGCAAGACGGCGATGGGAATGGGGTACGTCGCTTTGCGAAGTCATTAGGGGACGAGGGGGACAAGGAGGACAAGGGGGACAAGGGGGACAAGGGGGACAAGGGGGACAAGGGGGACAAGGGAGATAAGGGGGACAAGGGGGACAAGGAGGACAAGGAGGACAAGGAGGACAAGGAGGACAGGGGGGCAGATTGTTGATATCTCATAACAAACCTCTCTCTTGTCTCTAGTCCTCACCGATAACCCATTTATTTGGATTGTTAATCATGTTTACTAAACCGCTCAGAATCTGATTGTAAGTTCCGTAGAGTTGCCTTCCTTGTTCTATGTCTAAATAGGAGCATTTGACAGCAAACTTTATCCAAACTTGAGTTTCAGCCGCTTCTGCTTCGCAATCACTTACTGGAGATTAGACTACGACAAACTAACTCAGCGATAACAAAAGCTGAGAAAGAAGAACAGCCAGAGAAAAAATAGAGATTAAGCAGCTTTTTTTGTCCGTTTTTTGTGTGGTGTTTTTCCTTTTTTCACTACTGGGTAACGAGTTTTTTTAGTACGTTTGTTCCCGGCTTGCCAACCCGGAGACTTTCCACGGGGTTTGGGAGAGACAGCCGGTGTGCCAATCTCCGGTAAAAGTAATGCGAACGACTCAGCCACCCGCCCAGGAGTTAAATTTGACAGGGGTTTTTGCCAAGGAAGGTGGTGTTGTGCCACCAAGTCTCTAGCTAACCATAATTCCCAAGTCAATATGGGCATTAAATCACTCCACCTTTCACATTGGCATGGAGTACTCAGTTGAGGAACTGTCCAATGTAATCGTTGTTTAAGAAAACGATACCAGTGGTCAACAGCAAAGCGACGTAAATATTGTCGCCAAATCTCAGGCAGGGGCAGCATTTCCTGACCTACCCACACCAACCATAACGGTTGAGACTTTGAGTGTGATTGCTCCGGCAGGATACGTTCGACTAAAATTAATTGCATAGCAATTGAAGCACTACCAGAAAAATGCAGGTCTTGCCACATCCGGACTCGAAGTTGCCCAAACCTTGAGTCCTCAACTTCAACCATTTCAGTAGCTTCCCACCAAGTTGATGAGTCGTTGAGCTTAAATTTTTGACCATGTTTTCTGGGTCGTCCCTTACCTGTATAGGCAGGAGGTGCTGAGTATAAACAACGATTAGAACGAATCCTCATCAAAAAGTCGGCTTCTATCTGGGCTGTTTGATTGAGCAAGGAAGCATTGCCATATTCACTATCGAGTAAAATCATCGGACGTAGTGGCAAATACTTACAAGCTTGTTTGATTTGCCAAGCAGCTTTGCTAATCGGATTCTCCCAACTGGTAATCCGCTCATGTCTCAAAGGTAATGCCCAACTGCCCTTATGTTCGGGTATCCAAGCTATGGTACTGTATCCTTGACCGATACTAATCGGTTTGTTGGAAGCGATCGCACTTGGCTGATGGCAGTAAGTACGGTCTTGCAATGTTGGTGAATGAACTCTTGCCCAAGCCGTATGATCTACGGCTAAAACGGGGCGCTCCTGCACTAGTATCTGTTTGATATACAGGCGCATTAACTTGTTGCGATTCGGTCTACAGTCTTGTAGAGCTTCATATATGCTCGGCCACTTCCGTCGAAAAAAGGGACTTAAAGAAAATTCAGCTAGGCTATAGACATTGCGAGTTGTGAGTACAGCATCAGTCAACTCAAAAGTAGCATCCTGCGCGAAGTTAATTAAGTCGTAAACTTGTTGGCGAAATTCTTGAAGTTGTTTATAGTTCATGCAGGGGAGAAATGATCGATTTTGGTTAATTATCATTTTCTCCCCTTTCCCATGACTTATACATGTCAGGTTGGATGCTCTTGATTAGGGTAGACACGGAAACACAGAACCGGAGAGACACACGCGAGAGTTTTTGTTCTGGGCAATCATCCCGGCTTGAGCTTAAGTCTGTATCATTTCATGTCAGTTTCATTGCGCTGAGTTTATTCGCGATTGGCACTCGCGAACTTGACTAATTTTTTTGCCGTAATTACTGCTTCTCTACTCGGCACTCCTTGCCATCGTAGTCTAAACTCCAGTCACTTAGTTTGGCAATAAAAGCCGCTTTGTATCTGCGCTTTCTCCAAGCTTCTGCCAAGTTAGCGCACACAGAACGTGATGAACGACGAATTTGATCGGTTAATGAATATTTTTCTTCTACAGGAAACTTTTTAGAGAGTTCAAAGATTGTCATCGCTGTATCGAATGCCAACTGAAATATCGCCAAATCTTCATGACTCTTAAACGACTCTTTTGCCACTACAAAATCCCCCTTGTCCCCCTTATCTTCCTTGTCCCCCTTGTCCCCCTTGTCCCCCTTGTCCCATTATTTTCTGACTAAACCATGACTGAAAACTACTTACCGCTTGCGTACCTCAATGCTTGGGAATATTGTCCGCGTCGATTTTATCTGGAATACCAATTAGGAGAAATGGAGGATAACGAGCATATTCTCTTGGGACGCCATCTCCACCGCAATATTAATGAGGAGGAAATTAACGTTGAGGGCGACACCTTAATTTATCAGCAGCAATGGGTGTGGAGCGATCGCCTTTTTGTCAGCGGCATCATTGACGCGGTTGAAGCACGAGACGGTGAATTAGTCCCGGTGGAATACAAAAAGGGCAAGATGGCGCAGCACCTTAACGACCATTTTCAACTGTGTGCTGCTGCTTTGTGTTTGGAAGAACGTTTGGGATGTTGCATTACTTATGGAGAAATTTTCTACCACGGCAATCGACGGCGGCAGAGGGTGAATTTTACGCCCCAACTGCGGGAAGCAACCGAAAATGCGATCGCATCAGCACGACTCACCGCAACAGGAAAAATGCCGCCGCCCATCGACCAGGCGAAGAAATGTCAGGCGTGTAGCTTGATTGGAATTTGCCTGCCGTTTGAAGTCAAACAACTACTTCGGGAGAACGTTTAAGATGTCTGTACTCTATGTTACTCAGCCGGAAGCTGTTTTAAGTAAGAAATACGAAGCCTTTACTGTAGCGCTGAAGCAGGAGGATGGTTCCTGGCAAAAAAAATCTGTCCCGGCGCAAACGGTCGAACAGGTGGTATTAATGGGTAATCCCCAGGTTACGGGTGATGCTTTAGTCTATGCGCTGGAATTGGGGATGCCAATTCATTATCTTTCCGAGTTTGGTAAGTATCTCGGTAGCGCTTTACCCGGATATTCTCGCAATGGGCCGCTGCGGTTGGCTCAGTATGCCCTTTATCACGATACCAAAGGGCGGCTGGAGTTGGTAAAAGCGATCGTTTCTGCCAAAATCCACAACCAGCATCTAGTTTTGTATCGTTACAAACTGATGGGCAATCCTCTCAAGTCCCACAAAAAACTGGTTGCGGAGCAAACCACGCTTGACCAGGTGCGGGGTGTGGAAGGATTGGCAGCGAAGGATTATTTTGGCTGTTGGGATGCTTTGTTGAAAGAACCTTGGTCGTTCCCTCGACGCAATCGTCGTCCTCCTACTGACCCGGTTAACTCACTGTTGAGTTTTGCCTACGGATTGCTACGGGTGCAGGTGACGGCAGCAGTACACTTGGCGGGATTAGATCCGTATATCGGCTATCTACATGAGGTGCATCATGGACAGCCCTCAATGGTGCTCGATCTGATGGAAGAGTTCCGTCCGCTGGTGGCGGATAGCTTGGTGCTGTCGGTGTTGAGTCATCGAGAACTCCAGCCAGATGATTTTACAGAAAGTTTGGGGGCTTACCGCTTGTCGGAGGATGGACGAAAGACGTTTCTCCAAGCCTTTGAGCGCTTTTTGACAGGAATGCAGTGGGCTTCGCTGCAAATCTCTATGGAGAAGTTGATTAAGCCCTCTGAGGATTCGGTACGAGTTTACGTGTTGGATGCGGGGGCCTTGAAGCGTACCCTGACCTACGGTTCCCAACAGCCTCGCCAAGACACAACGATCATTCTATAATTGGGCTAGTCAAATTTTTCGTGGGTCAAAGCGGGGGCGAAAAACCGAGGAGTGCCACGAAAAACGCCAGAACCTTGACAATTAAATAGTTTGAGCATTTTCAGTTGCTCAGTAAATGAGAATGGGTTTCAACAAGTGGGACTGAAATGAGGGTGAAAAAGAGTCCCACGAAAATCATGGGTAGAACCCTCTGTCCGTCGATGTTTCAGATGGCGGACTTTCCGCGAACTTAATCCCCGCAAGGGGACTGAAACCTTCATCGCCATCACGGGAGGGGCGGGGAGGAACTTTCCGCGAACTTAATCCCCGCAAGGGGACTGAAACATACGAGGAATACCATCAATTCCACCTAAATTCTCAAGTGCGCTTTCCGCGAACTTAATCCCCGCAAGGGGACTGAAACAACAGGTAACATGTTTGAAGCTACATTACCAAAACTTTCCGCGAACTTAATCCCCGCAAGGGGACTGAAACAGTTATTTAAACTCCTGTCATTTATTGCACTAGTCTTTCCGCGAACTTAATCCCCGCAAGGGGACTGAAACAACTGTATAACCTTAAGTATTTAGCTTAAGTAACCTTGCTTTCCGCGAACTTAATCCCCGCAAGGGGACTGAAACATTGGACGCTGTGCCAATTTCTCAGCCATTGAACAAGCGACTTTCCGCGAACTTAATCCCCGCAAGGGGACTGAAACATTGGACGCTGTGCCAATTTCTCAGCCATTGAACAAGCGACTTTCCGCGAACTTAATCCCCGCAAGGGGACTGAAACGTTGAAATATACATTGTTCTAACCTCGTATTAAATCAAAACTTTCCGCGAACTTAATCCCCGCAAGGGGACTGAAACGAGGTGATCGAAGAAAGTTCAAATTCAGGTGAAGACACTTTCCGCGAACTTAATCCCCGCAAGGGGACTGAAACACAAAGACCAACAATCAACCTATTTATAAATGTCACTTGAACCATATCCTGTCCAAAGTGGAAGCATAAGCTGTCCAGCGACAGGGGCAAAAACCCTGATGCTGTCGTAGGAAGAACAGTGGCTTTGGTAGCCAAGTAGAACTATAAATTGTCCCTAAGTTGAAATTGGAAGGATAAGATGTCCTGGAGTTGATAAACTGACAATATCCTCCCATTGCTGCCAGAGAAAAAATAAATGCTGGACGGCGAACAGTTTGTGCGGTGGTGTCAGCAGTTAGCCTTGGCAGAACCGACAAGGAAATACATCGAACTGTTACGCAGTTCGCCACCTGCGCGTGTGGTACGCAGTAGGGCAGGCAACGTGAGTGGTCGTTACCCCAGTCGAAAAATGGGCGTGACGATTCAATTTGAGAGCCACCACAACGAATTGGCAGGCATCTATGAAATGGAATATGACCCAGATGTGCTGGAATATTACGATCAACCCAGTGGGCTTAAACTTAGCTATCAAGCTCTGTGTGGTCGGAAAGTAGGAGTCCTGCATACCCCAGATTTCTTCGTGTTGCGCCAAACATCTGCTGGCTGGGAAGAGTGGAAAACACTTGATGAATTAGTGCGATTATCAGCTAAGATGCCTGCTCGCTACGTGCAAGAAATTGAAGGTCAATGGCACTGTCCCCCAGGAGAAGAAGTAGCACAAAGCTTGGGATTATATTATCGCATCCGCTGCAACGCTGAAATTGACTGGGTTTTCCAAAATAATCTTCATTTTCTCGAAGACTACTTGCAGCCGTCCCATTTGGATCTAGAAGAGAACGTTCGTGCCAACATCACATTACTGGTAGAACTTCATCCAGGAATTACCTTAGGTGAATTGCTACAACAGGGGTACAACTGTGACGAGGTTTATACCCTAATTGCCCAAAATCATTTAAAGGTGAATTGGCGAGGTGTCAACATAGCGCAACTTGGTTCACAGCGTCAAATCTTTCCGGCTAGTCAGAAAGTTTGTCAAACCGAAACAACCAAGTGGAGAAGAGCATCAACCTTAGAATTAGCCCCTAACTTAGTTGACCTAAAACCTGGTTCTCCTGTGGTGTGGAATGGAAAAAGCTTATCGATTCTCAATCGGGGAGAAACCCATACAGCCCTACTCAATGAAGAGGAAAAAGTCATCCAACTGCCCAACGTTGCCCTATTGGAATTAGTCAAACAGGGTGAGTTAACAGGTGTTGTCACCCACTCCTTACCATCTGCAAAAGAAGTCAATGACCTTTTAGCCAAGGCTAGCGTCGATGATTGTGCACAAGCCAACCGCCGCTATTCCATCATTGCTCCCTACCTAACGGGTGAACTCCAAACCTCAAATCAGGTCGTCAGTACACGTACAATTCGCCGTTGGTTGCATTCGTGGCAAAAAGCCCAAGAGCAATATGGATGTGGTTATGTAGGTTTATTGCCTCGCGTCAGCTCTAAAGGTAATCGCCAATCCAAATTACCGGAAGCGACACAAAAAATCGTAGACGAATTCATTGCTAACAACTATCTAAATCTCAAACAGCAAGGAAAATTCGCCGTTTACAGTTCACTGGTACGAGCCTGTGAACAGCAAGGGATTACTCCTTGTAGCTACAAAACATTTGTCCGAAACATTCATCAAAAATCTAACTATGAACAGGCTTTGAAAAGGCAGGGGCGTAGGGCGGCTTACAAGCACGAACCTTTTTATTGGGAGCTAGAGGTAAACACCCCTAGGCACGGACAACGACCCTTTGAAATCTGCCATATTGACCATACACAATTAGATATTGAGCTAGTTAGCTCCCACACATCAGTAAATCTGGGTCGCCCTTGGGCTACCTTCCTAACAGACGCTTACTCACGACGAATACTAGCCGTTTATCTGTGTTTTGACCCACCGTCCTACCGTAGTTGCATGATGGTAATGCGCGAGTGTGTCCGTCGTCACGGACGCTTGCCCCACACGATAGTGGTGGATGGAGCCAAAGAATTCATGAGTGTTTACTTCGAGCGGCTACTAGCCGCTTACTCTTGCACGAAGAAAACCCGACCAGCGGCTAAACCCCGATTTGGTTCAGTATGCGAACGCTTGTTCGGGACAGCCAACACCATGTTGATTCACAATCTCCAGGGAAATACGCAAATTAACAAGAATTCTAGGGCTGTGACGAAAAGCGTTAATCCCCGTAATTTAGCTATTTGGACGCTGGGGAGTTTGTATCAGAATCTATGCGATTGGGCTTATGAATTTTACGACAACAAGGAGCATCCGGCACTCTTGAAAAGCCCAAGAGCAGCTTTTTCAGATGGCTTGTTGCAAACCGGATTGCGCCCACATAAACTGATTCCTTACGATGAAACCTTTCGGATTTTGACCCTACCAACAACATCCAAAGGAACTGCCAAAGTCATTCCTAATCAAGGAGTCAAAATTAACCACATCTACTATTGGCATAATAGTTTTCGGAATCCGGAAATTGAAAAGACTCAAGTTCTCGTGCGCTATGACCCAAATGATGTTGGGATTGCCTATGCCTACATAAAAGGTCAGTGGGTAAATTGCATCTCGCAGCACTATAGCAGCTTAGCGGGTCACTCTTAGCTGCAACTCCAGCGGAGAAACTGGCTTACTTTGAAAGTTGTACGGTAGTACACAGGCAATTAAAAATTGCTTATGAAGCTGTAATAGATGCCGTCAATAATCCTGGAGGAGCTTCATTAATCTTTTTGTTTGGTCCTACCGGGGTGGGGAAAACAACCTTACTCCATCAAGTTGTGAAAGTGCTAATAGAGCAGAACTCCAGAGCTATGCAACTTGATTGTGGGCATATTCCTGTTGCTTATGTAGAAGCTCGCGCTCCCGAATCCGGGTCTTTCGACTGGAAAGATTATTATAAAAGCGTCTTGATAGCTTTAGCTGACCCCTTCGTTGATTATAAACTCAGAACTGGCAGTAGCCGAATTGAGGGCAGGGGTTCGGCTCAACGTCTAGTTAAATCAAGAGCCAACCTTTCAGATTTACGAGAGGATGTAGCCGCAATTATCCAACAACGTCGGTTAATTGTATTTCTAGTTGATGAAGCCCAACGCTTCACTAAAATGGCATCGGGACGAAGACAACAAGACCAAATGGATGCCATTCAGTCAATGGCAAGTTTCACGTCCACCCGACACGGACTTTTTGGCACTTATGAACTGCTACAGTTAAGAAATTTAAGCGGTCAATTGAGCCGCCGCAGTTTAGATATTCACTTTCCTCGTTATCAAGCGGATTGCTCACAGGACGTTAAAGATTTCAAACGGGTACTCAAAAGCTTTGCCTGCCAAATGCCCTTGTTAGAAGTCCCTGATTTAGAGCAGCATTGGGAATACTTTTACGAACGCAGTATCGGTTGTGTCGGGATAGTGAAAGATTGGCTGACACAAGCTTTGAGAAAAGCGTTGGGAGAATCAGCCTCTACCCTGAGCTTGGCACATCTTACACCTTATGCTCCCAGTGTTTCTAAATGTATGCAAATGGCAACTGAGGCGATAGAAGGTGAGAAAGCGCTGCTCCAATCGGAGAGCGAACTGAGCCGATTGCGTCAAAAATTGGGATTAACTGTTAAGGAGCCACCAACAGCAACAGAAGCCTTGCTCAATAGCCCGACCCGTTCTACGGCTAATAAAAAAGACAAGAAAACAAAGAAACGTCGTCCGGGAGAGCGTAATCCTCAACGGGATGTCATCGGAGGCGCTCCCAGTGTCAGTTGAAAGCTGGAGTAATCATCAACTGTGGTATTCAAAAACCACAACAATTCCAGAGCGTAGCCGCCTGCATCCTCTTGAACCCATCGGTGTAGGAACGCCGACAGTAGAGAGTTTAACCAGTTATGTGGCTCGGTTGGCAGCAGCTCATCGAGTACCTACGGGTATTTTGCTAGCTCAAGAAGTCGCTCAACAAGTCAGTAGATATCAGGGCAATCAGCATCAAGGGTTATCCAGATGGTTTTTCCGTGTCTTTTTCAACGATACGGGGGCCTGGAATGGCATGGGAATTATGGCATCTGAGCCAGTTCATGTGTTAGAAGCACGAACCAAGCAGCATCAGTTACGGTTTCTCACTTTGTTACGTTGGGCTAACGTTTTACCGTCACGAGGTTTACTTCGTACCAACAAGGCTTGGTGTCCCGTGTGCTATGACGATTGGGAGCGTTGTGGCAAACCCATCTACGAGCCTTTATTATGGTCGCTCCAGGTAGTGACAACTTGTCCTGTTCATCAACAAGTTTTATGGCATCAATGTCCCAATTGTCGGCGGTCGCTCTACCCTCTAGAGTGGAATTCCCGACCGGGTTTCTGCTCTAGATGCCAACAGTGGTTGGGTGTGAGTTCATTTTTGAGTACAGGCGAGACCTCTTTTGATGCTTCCCCAGTAGAGCCACCTGATTGGGAATGGCAGATTTTTGTTGTGTACTCCGTGGGAAAAATTCTAGAGCAAGCACCTTTTCTTGAGTCTGTGCCAGCTAGAGAAAATCTGGCATTTTGTATTGACTTATGTATTCAAAAAGCTACCAACGGTAATGCTAAAGCTTTTGCTGAGTTAATGTACCTGAGTGCTTCCGTACCAGGAGAATGGCGATGTGGTCAAGCACTGGCACAATTAGGTTTGCTCTTACGAGTTTGTTGGTGTCTTTCTATTCCTTTAGTTGATTTCCTCACTGGCCGGGTAGTGATTGAGCAACCGCTATCGTTGAAGGTTTTGCCTATCACTCAACAAAGGAGAAAAACTAATCGGCGCTTTGATGCGCTGAAAGTACAAATGTTTTTAGAGGCAGCTTTGTCTTTTGAACCACCCCAGTCTCTCAAGCAAGTGGCTGCTACTATTGGATACGACCCTGGCGATATCTCCCGATTTTTCCCAGACTTGTGCCACCAAATTTCCGCTCGTTACAGATTATACCGACAAGCAATCAGAAAGTCCTAGCTATAATAATGCCATTCCCCAAGTCTATCTCCAGGTACTCGCAAGCGGTTCAAGTCTAGTTACCTCGTCCCACCACGTCGAAGTATAAAGTGACCACAGTTTTTTGGACAACTTATGCTTCCACTTTGGACAGGATATGGTTCAAGTGACAATAAATTTGAGAGCTTTCCGCGAACTTAATCCCCGCAAGGGGACTGAAACTAGCCTTAGAATGGGGGAACCTCTTCAGATTTCTCCTTTCCGCGAACTTAATCCCCGCAAGGGGACTGAAACCGGTTGACATCCTCCCACCGCTAATTCGGAGTACCGAACTTTCCGCGAACTTAATCCCCGCAAGGGGACTGAAACGGACGGCTGATCACAATTTGGCTAATGCGACCTTTGAACTTTCCGCGAACTTAATCCCCGCAATGAAACTGAAGCTCTTGAGAGTGCGTTTCCAGTTAAAGCCATGATGTTCTGTTACCAGCACAAAGTCCTACCGCAACACCTTCCCACTCAACCGCCACGCCAGCCCCGTATACCGCTTCTGGTCTTTAACCTGATTCACCGCCATCGCCACCGCCTTTTTTGGCCCCACGATCACAGCCAACCGCTTAGCTCTCGTCAACCCCGTATACAGCAGATTACGCGACAGCATCAGATAATGTTGAGGAAACAGCGGCAGCACCACCACCGGATACTCACTCCCCTGCGACTTGTGAATCGTCACCGCCCAAGCCAAATCCACCTCTAACAAATCCGCATAATCATACGTCACCTGGCGTTGGTCAAACTGAACCCTGATTTCCTGCTCCTCATTGTCTATGGCTACAATCACCCCCAAATCACCATTGAACACCTCCCTTTGATAATCATTCACTCGTTGAATCAAGCGATCGCCCACGCGCAAAATCGTTCCTCCCCGCACCACCTCCGCTTTACTCGCACTGGGTGGATTGAGCAGATTCTGAAGCACTTGGTTAAGGTTCCGGGTTCCCACCACCCCCCGTGTCGAGGGAGACAGCACCTGCACATCAGTCGTTGGATTAAACCCCAACTGAGGAATAACATCAGTCAGCAACTCCATAATCCCCTGCACCCCATAATCCGGTTCCGGTGCTCCTAACCACAAACAGTCAGAACGAGGGGTAAGGGAAACAGATTCCAACTGGGGATATTTCCCAAGATTTATTTGGTGAGCATTGGTCACAATTTGGCTAGCTTGCGCTTGGCGGAATACCTGCGTCAGTCGGGCAACGGGGACGCACTGTGACACAATTAAGTCCCGCAGCACATTCCCCGGTCCTACGCTAGGCAACTGGTCGATGTCTCCCACCAACAACAGTTGAGCCTCTGGTTTGACAGCTTTCATCAGAGAGTAAGCCAAAAACAAATCCAGCATGGAAGCTTCATCCACCACAATCGCATCGGCTTCCATTGGATTGGACTCATCGTGCTTAAAGCCAAACGTCTTAGGGTCAAACTCCAACAGCCGATGTAAGGTAGAAGCAGGTTGCCCCGTCATTTCACTCAACCGCTGAGCCGCCCTCCCTGTTGGTGCCGCCAAAGCGATCGAGAAGCCCATCGCTTTCCACAAGGCAACAATCGTGCGAGTGGTAAACGTCTTACCGCATCCAGGGCCACCCGTCAATACCAACACGCGCTCACTGGCGGCTATCTCCACCGCCTGCTGTTGTTGCTCGCTCAGTTCTATCCCGGTTTTCTCCCGGAAGCGCAAGAGCCAACGGCGGACTCTGGGCAAGTCAACCGTAACGGGACTCGTGAGCTGTTGTCGTAATCGCTGGGCTAGGTTCTGTTCGGTTTGGAAAAAGGAGGGTTTGTAGCAAAGTAGCTGGTCGGGCGAGCTTTCCAGGACTAACTCATTAAGCTGACCCATCTGTTGGATTAGACGAGCGATCGCATTCTTTTGGGGTTGATGGTCATCAATCGCCAATCGTTTCACCGTCTGCTCTACCAGTTCCTCAAAAGGCAAAAAGCAGTGTCCATCTTCTGCCGCTTCTCCCAAAACGTGAACAATTCCCGCCCGGTAGCGAAATTCTGAACCGGGTTCGATGCCCAAATTCCGAGCTAGAGTATCGGCCGTGACAAAGCCAATGCCGTAGATATCGGCAGCCAGTTGATAGGGGTTCTCAGTGACTTTGGCTATCGCCGCGTCTCCATACTGCTTAAAAATCTTAACCGCATAAGTGGTGGACACCCCATGCCCTTGCAAAAAGACCATCACCTCTTTAATGGCTTTCTGCTTTTCCCAAGCACTTTGAATCATTTTCACCCGCTTATGGGCGATTCCTGGCACTTCCAGCAGGCGTTCAATTTGGTTTTCGATGACATCGAGGGTTTCCAGGCCAAAGTGAGCGACAATTCGCTTGGCAGTTACGGGGCCAACGCCTTTGATTAAACCGCTACCCAAGTACTTTTCCATTCCCGTGAGGGTAGCGGGTTTGGTTTCCCGGTATTGAGTCACTTGGAACTGTTGTCCAAATTTAGGATGGTCGCGCCAAATGCCAGAAAGCTTGAGGGTTTGCCCTGCTTCAATCTGAGCAAAGTTGCCGATGATGGTGACTAAATCCGGAGTCCGGGGGACTTTGAAGCGGGCAACGGTGTAACCGGATTCATCGGAATGAAAGGTTATCCGTTCCACGATTCCTTCCAGGGATTCTAGTTGAGGAGTGCTATTTGTTGACATGATTTAATCACTTCGTCTCAAAAGCTGTGTAGAGGGATGGCACCATTCGCTTTAAACAATGGCTCTGTTGGCTTGCTTATACCGAGTTGCATTCACGCGATAGTTTCCCCAGCATTTCGGGAGATAAGGAGATGGGGAAAAGAGATACTACTATGAGCCGTAGCAAGATATTAATTTCTCCCCCACCCGAAAAGCACCGTTCATCGGTCAACACTGATAGACCCACTACTGGGTAAGCGCGGCCAGGAACTGCTCTCGCATTTCAGGGCTTAACTGCTTGTTGCAGCCAACTTTCCCACTCATGCCTCACTTCCACATGAGGCGTTTGCGCTGGCTCAGGCAGGGCGGAGTCGGCTCCCGGCAGAACAGGAGCCAATTCGCCGCTATCGATCACACTAAACTTTCTCCTAACTTCTGATAAACGATAAAATTTTCTCCACAGGCCAATCACGAGCGATCGCCAAGTTGACTGCCTGCACCTTGTCTCTGGGCAAACTCACCGCACGAGTGACATAGCCATTATCGCTTTTGGCATTCTCTCGCTTCTCCTCCCATCGATAAGCCCAATACCAGTGAGCTGGATTATCCGGGTCGCGCTCTCCTTCAACACGAGGATAGGTGGCGATGATGCCAGACTTGAGTTTTTTGCTCTTCGTGTAATGCTCTAACCAACCGCTGGCTCTGCGTTTGGTTGTTTCCCCTAGAACTGATTCTTGAAGCGGCATCCAACCGCAGACCGCGCAGCCCTCCTTAAGTGTCAGCAGAGGTTCGGCGCAACTGGGACAGGTGACAAGGGCAGAAGCTGATGGCTTTTCACTTAGTTCTAGGGGATTTAGTTTTAGGGGACTTGCTTCCTCATCTACTAGAGATCGCTTTTCATTTAGTTCTAGGGGATTGGGTGAGGCGGTTGAGGTATAAGACTCGACGGAGGGCGATTTCTGCCACTCTGGGGTCGAGGGCGTTGCCGAGCGCTTCTCGTCGCCTTCTAATAACTCTGTCGCCGTTCTTAACTCCAACGGGGACGAGTACCCCCTCGACAGTCCGTTCTTCAACTCCAGCCAGTCCGGGTTGTAAACCTCGCCCTTCCCAAGAATCCCTTTCGCACGAGAGCTGCTCTCTGACTTGCTCAATCCAGGGGCGCGACTGGTGTGGGATAATGCCCCGTGGGAACCCAACCATGAGCAATCGTTTCCGACGCCAAGGGGCAGCAAAGTGTCCGCTCTCGACACAAAGCCACTCGACATCGTACCCGATGACGGCCATTGCACTGAGGATAAAAGTGAAATATGTCCCAGCTCCTGCTCCTGGTCTGATGGGACAACTGAGAAGTCCGGGTACATTTTCAATACAGAAGAATCGAGGTGTTGAGTGAGCGATCGTTCCAATAAGGGCGGGAAAACAGTCTCGCTTGTCCTCAATACCGAGGCGTTTTCCTTGGACTGAGAACGGCTGGCAGGGAGGACTGGCTGTAACAAGTTCAACTGCTGGTAAGCTTTGGCTGACCGATACCCATAATCGAACATCTTTGATGCAGATGGCTCTTGGATATCGCTTGAGCAGGATATCTTGAGCATACTCGTCTGTGTCGCAGGTGGCGATGAGGTTGAGTTCTGCATACTTGCATCCAGCGTAAGGAAAACCGGCTCCGATTCCGCTACACAAATCTGTCCAGACCAGTTCTCTAACCATTCGGGTTTTACCAATCAATGAGATTAAAAATTTTTTGTCGGGTCGAGTTGGACGGTGATTAATCTTTCAATTCGTGCAACTACTCCAATGCGGCAACAGGCGCATGAGAGTTTTTTGGGAAGTTTGCCATCTAGTCTGACCCTGACACAATCACCTTCCTTAAATCCCCTAGAACTTTTAGTGTCTTGGGTACTAACTTGAAAAAGCGCGTTGTTCATTCCTCACACCTCCTTGATGCTAGCCATTCCCTCTTTTTGTCGTGTTGCAAAGGGTAAAAACCTCCTTCAATTTCCCAGGTCATAATCGTTGTAACTATGAACCAAAGGTCATTATTAAATGCTATTTAATTGGTTGCTATTTTTATTAACAGATACTTACAAAAAGCACCAATAATGAATGAAATAAATTAACTCTTGCATAAAAAGTTACCTATTTACTACAGTAAATCAGAAAAATATTACCGTATTTTCAACATACTATATAGCTTTGCAAATGTCCTTATAAATAGTTGCTTTACCTGCTTTTTAGGTAGAAATAAAACAAATATATAAGAGTATGCTACGCTCATCTATGCCTGAAACAACTGCTGTTGCGACTTTTATGAGAGGCTGGGACATGGAAAAGCTTGTCCAAGCTTCTGGCATTCCAATCGAAAGGCTTGAGGAAATCCGGAATGGCGGTCACATAACTGCCTCCGAGCCGACTGGTCTTATCCGGACTGGCATGAACCCGGAAGATTTAAAACCATAAAAAAGCAAGAAAGAGCGTAAACCGAATGGCAAATAAAACGAGTTTCTATTTCGCTTTATCAAAACACCAATTTCACCAAATACCAAAGCCTCCAACCGTGACTTAGGCGGCGGAGGCTTTGGGTTCTTTTTTAACAACTAGGGTCACTGGGAAGCCACGGGCATAGGAAACTTGCGACTCCCCTACCTTTCTCGTAGCCAAAGGAGGGCTACTTTGCTAGCTATGTATAGCCTAAACCAACTATGGTCGTATCGGTTAGATTTCGCTGATACCTTATTCCAAACTCTAAGCACACAACTGTTGGCAATGGAATGGGTGCTGATTGTCTCTGGGTTTCTTTACAGGAGGCATCCAGGCACAATATGATCAACTCTACAGCTCATCGCAACCTGAGAGGTTTAATTGAAGTCGAGGAGTTCTCAGACCCACCCCGTACAGAGCCGCGACTGTATCAAAGTAAACCTATTACGCCGATCGCTACACCCCCTCCTATGGTATCCAGCCTCCAGGCACAATTGAGACCCGACCAGTGGCAGCAAGATTCTTCGGGTATCAGCTGCTTCCAGCATCAAGCGAAGGGGAACCCGAATAACATCATCAAACACTACATCGCTAGTCCTGGTAACATCACTGTCCTCCCTTGGGATGAAGCCCTGCAAATCATTGATAAGTTTGGGTTGACCACGGCCAAGCTACACCTGATTTTCGCTGCTCATACGATGAGGCAAGATAAGCCTTGGTCGAGCCAATTTACTCTAAAGGGTAGTGACTTGATTGAGGAAATGGGCTGGGACAAAAACCACAATTCCCCAGCTTATGAGAAGCGCAAGGATATTGCTATGGTGGCTTTTGTCCTGGATTGTCTGTTGATCGAAGCCACTTGGGTCGAAGGTAAGCATAAAAAAGGTGGCATTCTTGCCAGCGTTGAAACCTCCCGCATGTGGAACGTTCAAGTTCAACTAACTGGTCAACGAAATCTAGAGGGTAAGGTAGAGCAACCCGATGAAGTGTACATAACAATTCAACCGGGATTGTGGACTCGAAGCTTTTTAAACAAAGCTGGATGCCAAGCTAAAGATGCCTTATACCAGTTCGGTTATTTGGCTCAAGAGGTTCTTAAGATTGACCCTTACCATGATGAGCTAGCTTTGCGGTTGGCGATTCTCCTGACAATGGAAAGTCGGTTCCGCACCAGTGGTACTTACGAAGTAAAAAACCTATTGGAAGCACTTGTGCCCCAAACGGTCATTGACGAAGCTCGAGCCAACCGCGACAAGGCTTATAAATTAGCAAATCGCTGGAATCATGCCTTAGCAGCGCTGATGGAATTAAGTCAAGCGTTTCAAGTTGAATTTGACCCCAAAACCTACCCAGAAGAGTTGCGACCTGGTAGCAAAGCTCGGAAACCGAGGGGGTACTTCGAGCAGTTGCTAGCCGCCAAAATCACCATTCATCCTCCAGCGCCTATCCCAGCACTGCTGGCAACCAAAACTAAACCAGAGCCAACCCAACCTAAATTGAAGTCCGCTCGTCGAACTACAAGTTCGCCTACATCACAACGCGCCAAGTTAACTGGCGCTCAAATCCGAAATGCCCGGAACGTCAAGGGCTGGAGCCAAGCCACATTGGCTGGATGGTTGGGAGTGTCGCAACGTTACGTCTCTATGATCGAGCGCGGCGATCGCATTCCCACACCCGAACAAGAATCCAACTTCCGCCAACTATTGAACATTCAATAAACGCTTGGATTGCTACCCAATGCTCTAGACCCGCCGAATAGAAGAAGCGGGTTTTTTGTTGACTCTCGAAAGCGGGAGCAACTGTTCTGATGTGGGTTCTAAAAAAAATAATTGAAAAAATTGGCATCAAAGCCTTACCAGATATAGGCTGGAGCGTTAGAACAAACCTCTCCTAGTTGTGCAACAAACCTCTCCTAGTTGTGCAACAAACCTCTCCTAGTTGTGCAACAAACTTTTTTTTCGAGCCTTACAGCACAAAAGTTTCAGCGTTTAGAACAAGCTTGGATCAATATATAGATCAATAATATAGATCCGTTGCAAAACACGAGTTCTGCTGAACTGCAATGATTGAAGTCGCCTTTCTCCACAAATCAGCGACTGTGAATCAAATTCAAGACGTGCATCTCGTCCCCGCCAAAGCGCGAACACTTCATCTAGACTGCTGCTCAATACAGCCGATAGCACCTTCTGACCTATCCAGTGGGAGGTCGCTGCTCGATTTTGTCCAATCGCAGCGGAGGGCAGGCTGATGACTTTCCGAGGAGGATTCAGAAGCCTCAAGCGCAACTGCCCGATTTGTGCTGGAGTGCGCTCCGATTGCCGGGAAAACCGAGATAATGGACTCATTCACTGCCGCGCACCCATTGCCACACTTCCATCGGGCTGGCGATTTGTGGGTGAGGACAAGTGCGGCTTTGGAATGTATACCCAATCCACCGACAACACTGACACCCAAGCGTGGCAGGAGCGACGGCAGCGACAGGAGCAACAAAGACAGCGGGAACTAGAGGAATTAGCTAGGGGAGCGTTGCCATCTGCTGAACGCGACACAGCTATCCGCAAGCTTCACAGTTACCTTGGGTTAGGGAATCGCCATCGACAGAATTTACGCGATCGCGGCTTGACTGACGCTGCAATCGACGCCGGGGGCTTCTTCACGATTTACCCAGACCAGGAACTGCCCTATGGCATCCCTGCAAATCTGCCAGGGGTCACGCGAGGAAAACTTGCCACAAAAGTTAGCGGCTTCGCTTGCCCCGCTTTCGACGTTCATGGGCGTCTGATTGGTTGGCAGTTACGGGTCGATGACGCCACAGATAATAAATATCGCTGGGCTAAGGGTTGGAAATCTTCGCACTTACCCAATGGGGAGTTGCCCATTACAATCTGCCGTCCTGTTGAGGGAATCAAGCGCCCTGGCGTTGCTTTGGCTGAAGGATTGCTCAAACCTTACGTTGCAGCTCAGAAGCTAGGGCAAATCGTCATTGGCGCGGCAGGTGCTAACTTCGCTGGGAGTCCGCAACAACTTAGGGAATCTCTAGAAGTTCTCAAACCTGAGATAATCACTCTATACCCTGATGCTGGGGCTGTGCTGAACCATCATGTGATGAGCCAGTATCAGCGCACGGTGAAACTTATCGCTGGCTGGGGCTACTCAGTTCAAGTCGCTTGGTGGGGTCAAACTATCAAGCTAGAGTCGCCAGACATCGATGAGCTGGATGATTTGGGGGCGATCGCCTATCTAAAGCCTGCTGAATTCTGGCAGCTAGCACCAAGCCCAAGGGCAGCTCGCAACTTCAGGGAAATGGTCACGGGCTGGCTCCCACGCATAAAGCAACGGCTAGAAGCTTCTAGGAAGCGCCTTAGTGCTTGGGGCTTTGGTAAGACCCGTGAGACTAAATTAACTCAAAAATCGCCCAAAATAGAAGCTACTGAGTACGCAGCAGGCTTTAGGTTGGATGCCTGGAAAAAAGCGGCACAAGAGTACAAATTCATCTGGGACGATTCCGGCACTGGGAGTGGTAAGAGCTTCGACGCTGGCAGAGTAACACCTGAACTGTTGGAATGCGATAGCGAAGCGCTGCTGCGAAGCGCAGATCGCGTCTTTTACGTCACCTCTGACCCCCGAAACCCGACTACCGACACGCTTGCAGATTGGGGACTTCTGAATGGTCGGCACCAGGGCTTAGTTACTGACTCTCACGGCAAAATCAGGCGCTCTAAACCAGGTGAGAGCTATACAATACAACCTAACTGCTATCGGGTAGACACTATCTCCTCTCTCCGAGAGGCTGGCATCGAGGGGGCTGATAGTTCTGAACTGATTTGTCAAACGTGTCCGTTCTACGAAGCGTGCAAGGGGGGACACGTATTCGGCTACCTTAACGCCCGGATGAATGCCCTCAAACTACCAAGAGTACGCTCACATCCTGCCAGCTTACCAGTAACGGCAGGGGAAAACGCTTTTGATTATTCAGGCTCTGTTCTCATTTGGGAAGAGTGGAACACCATTCTGAAAAATACTCGCCAGATTACCGTTACTGAGCGCGACCTAGAGAAGCTGATGCTCCAGTTAGCTACTACAGCACCGACTCACTTCTTTTTGCTCTCTCCTCTGCTCACTGCCCTCAGACAGCTAATCGCGGGTGTTATCAAACAGCCTAATCGGTTTGGCTGGAATCACCATGCCTTACTCAGGCAGCTACCAGAGCTACCAGCGGATATCGATTTAGAAGCGATCGCTTCTGTCCTTGAGCCAGACCTAGAAATTCTAGACCCAACGGCTGAGTATGGACTAAGCGCCGCCGAACTACCTGCGGGGTGGAGGAAGAAGTTCACTGAGTCGGATGAGGCAACGGCTGAAAAAATACGAACTACCCTGCTCAAACAATGGCTGATGCCCTTCCTTCGGGTGCTAAGAGGCGAGAAAGGATACTTCACCTTGAGTTATGGAGTGCTTACCATAACGACGCCAGATAATCGTTTGGTGGACATCGCCCATGCCGCTAAGTGCAACATTTTCCTTGATGCCACTGGACACCGGGAAGAATTGGCTTTGTTACTGGGAATCAAACCAGAAGAAATTTACCACATCAAACAGCAGCAGTTACCAGGAGCACAGGTAAAACGGGTGCAGGTTGCTGGGCTTGGTCGCTTAGGTCAGCATCGGGGCAAAGAGCAGCAGCGACGGTCTCAAGCGACGGTGAGCGAACTGCTCAAAAGACACCCAAACGCTGGGGTGATTCGGTTCAAGCGATTGGCTCTTGAAGGGGATTATCGATGGTTTATCGAGTCTAGGGGTGTAAATGATGCTCAAACCCTTGACACCTTGATACTCGATGGTATCCCCTGCGAAAACCTGGAATATTTAGCGGCTGAGTTTGCCTGCATCTATGGGCGAGTTCCCGTCGAGGGTACGTCGCATGTGAAGACGCCAGTGCAACTGACTAACCCCTTACCAGAAGGAATAGAGGCTTACTTTGAATCGTCGGTCAGCGCTGACCCAGACTTTGCTGAGTTTGTGCGGCGGCGGATTCTCGCCAATATCCACCAGGCAGAAGGACGCCTTAGAGCCACTAGACGCCAGGGGGAGCAGTTAACAGTTTACATCCTGGGAGACTTCGCCTTAGATGTGCCAGTGGAGCTGGTAAGAGCCACCGACATCACCCTGGAAGCTGCCAGCAAAACTGAGCGGTTGGAACTGGCGATTAGAAGCGCTGTGGAACAACTCAAAGCGACGGGGCAGAAGGTAACACAGCAGGCGATCGCTAACCTCGCGGGATACACCAGGGGTCATATCTCCCGGTTCCAAAAATTGATCGTTTTGCTTATAAGTGACTCTAAAAGCGAAGCGATCGATAATGCCCCAGCGCGGAGCGCAACCATTCCTAAGTCCCCTCCTGACCCACCCCCAGATGAAATTGAGTGGCTGAGTTCAGAATACCTGCCCTTAATAGCTGATTCACCCTATGTAGAGCTTTTATCGCTGGTTGATGCCTATGGAAAGGGAGGCTTTAATCTAATCTGGAACGGTGCAACAGCAGAAGTCCAGGTAAAAATCCTCTCACAAGCCATCTTGAGTCTTCTGTCGGGGGATGAACTGCGACAGTTAGCTCGATCGGTGGGGGTGAAGTTGTGACGTGAGCTGCTGATTCTTTATAGAACCCATTTGGGATCTACTCATTTGCCAACCTCCTTAGCATCAATTCCAAAATTAAAGCAGAATTCGCGAACTCTAAAGGATATTCACTTTCTTTGGGTGCTTTATAAAAAAATAAAAGCACATTTAATCTGAGATGCTCAAAGCCAGGGGCTGTGTTTTACTTCCACCTAGCCCGGATTTTTCCCTCCCCAATGTAGTAAGCCTACTGGTTTTTTGCATAACGTTTCAGTACCCGCTCTATCGCCTCATCTAACAAATCTAAATCAGCAGCGGGATAGACATCATGGTATTTGCCTTTAACCTCTTCCTGTTCTGGGGGTTTAGAGTGCCGTTCCTTATATGCCTCAGCCGCTTCCATTTCTACGTGCAACCGTTGGGAAGCCGTTACTTTCTTTTTCAAGGCTTTGATGCGATCGCCAAGCATCCAACTGGAAGATTCCGGTTCTCCTTCCAATTCCGGTGCAGGAGTGGAGGTGGAATCACTCAACTCACTCTTTCCTTCCTCCAGTAAGAAAGCGTTCTCAAAATAATCAATGAGAACGGGAATAACTGCCTCTCTCCATGTTACTTGTGGGCCGGACCAATCATTTGTCTTCGAGGTGGCTAGCCGACTGAAGCCATATTCCTTCCCGGATTCCGTCAACTGCCAGACTCTTTTACCGTTATCTGGACGAACTTGGAAGCCCAACTCAACCAATGCCTGATTCACTTGTGCTGGTTTGATTTTTCGTTCTAAGAAAGAAGTCAACCGTTCAGCCATCTCAGATACGGTCATGCCGATTTCTGGCGCGGGCGCAATAGAACCAATAAGTTTTTTAGCATCTTCAATAATGTCTGCCAGCTCGGGAAATTTCTTGGCTAGTGCATTAAACTTCCATTGAGTGATCGCGCTGTTATCTAGTCCAGCGTCAACGAGCCAAACCGAAAGCGTGTTGATGGACTCCATAGCAGAGGCTAGGGCATCAGGTGCGGGAGATACCTGATGTATATGTAGAGTCTTGTCCATTATTCGGCATGAATCGGGGTACGTGAGAACTTACTAGTTATGCTACGCACTCTACACCCAAGCTGTCTACGGATCGCACCAATGGTGCGAGAAATCGGTTGGACGCAAAACCAAGTGATTGTGGAGAACTGCAAGGATGAATAGATTTAAGAACTCCACTCTTCAAACCCAGCGACCAGGACAGGCGAAAAATGCAGTTAGACTGAGGGCAATACTTACGTTTACCTGTAATTGCAGCGCCGTTCATCTCATGACACCATGTATGTCTAAGGTTTACGAAGAAACCTACAAAGACCGGTTGATTGAAATTTATCGTTTCAGTCAGTCTGCGCCGGGTGGAGTTGGCTCAAGTCACTTCTTTGCCCGTATCGATAATTGCCAATTGCCCGGAGCTTTTGACGCCCGTTCTCATAACCCAAATCATCCTTCCTCAGATACAGGCAATCAATCAACTCCGGAGCCATCGTCGGCACTCGCAGCAGCCAGAGCTTATTGTGATAGCGAGGCTGAAGCTCAACAGCAAATTGCGACGCACGATTTGCAAAAACGAATAGAAGTTTTACTTCAAAAACCATCTGCCGCAGAACTTACACACAAGACAAATTTAGTATCTCGTGCATTAATGAAAATACGTCGTTTTGTTGGCATTATTGAAAAATAAGTTGGATTCATAAGGTGAAGCGCTCGATGGGTGAGAATTCTTGAATCACTTATCCTGAGGGGAGGCTTTAACATGACACAGCCAAAAATCAATCTCAACCATCTCAAGAGCTGTTCTCAATAAGAATTAATTTCGGACATTGCCGAACTCTTTAAGAAAATTCCAGCCGTAAAAGATTATTTATTCTTAAGCTCTATCCTCAAGAAAGAAAAGAAATTCGGCTAAGTAAAACCAGATTATTGAAAACGAATTTTCCCCAGTCGAAGCTTGGGTAAAAGTAGACTTTATGTAGCTAAAAAAGCGATTTTTCACTACCAAAGGAATTGATAAATTGCGCCCGTTTTTGACTAAAATATATTAGTTGTCTCAGGGCTTCATTAAGGATAGTCGTTATTTGGCATAATTCGTTAATAAAGAGCATGAATTTAAGGAAGACAAAGAAAAGATTATTCACTCTTATAAAGATTATATCTATAGTCTTTATAACTAGTGCAATTGGATTGGAATTATGGAATATATATGCCTTGTTAACTAACAATAAGATTCCCGCCAGCCTCAATCCCGTTTTCTGGATTGAGCGATTCGCTATTGCCATTCATTTAGTTGAGGGAGTTATAGCCGCTTATAAAGCTCCTTCAAGAAACAAAACACCAATAAAATATGGCACTTATACTTTTTTTGTCGGCACAGTTGGTTTGTTAGAACTGTTTGACAAGTTAGAACAGTAATCGGAAATAATACTTCCAATCTTAGGAGAAAGATTGCAGACGTAGTCAGTGCACAGTGTCCAAAAAGCCAGTTTCTCCACTACTGGAGTCGGACAGAAATCCAGTTTTTGCGCCCATTGAAAATGAAGCGTGTGGATCTCTTGTTCGTCGCAGTGTTGTTCGAGAGGTCTTCCGCAGATGATTTATCCTCGCAGCAGTGCTGAGTGTCCCTGATGTTTGACCATTCCTAGATCCATGTCTACTAGAAAATACGAGTCGAGATAGGATGTTGATAATATTGGCTCTTTCATGTAGTTTATCCCTAAAGTTTTGTCTTTAGGTGAATTGCTTAGGGTATTAGGTGTTAAGCAGAGTCCCCCGAAGGGTTTGTAATTGCAACCCATTACACATCCAGGTCTAACTCAAAAGATTCTTCTTCTTCCGTCCATTGTTGAGATGATGTCCTTGGTACACCAGGAGCTTTTTGATGATGCTGATTCACGCTCTGGCTCAGATTAGCTTGACCGATAAAATAACTATTAACAATGTAATAAAGCATTTCCGGAAAGCTCATTTCAAGACGCTCCGCTTCCTTACGAATCTTTTGGGCAATCTCTTTTTTGAGCCGTAGCTTTTCACTTCCATCTGGCAATTCCATCTTAAACTTCCACCTTCCCCCGTACCTGCCGTGCCACCAACAGCAACCCCCTCACATTAGCCTCCAGTGGAGACTCATGTACTCTAAACCCAATCTTGGTTAAGGATTGACCCAATCCTGGTAACAAACAACCTCCCCCAATACACCACACCTGATCCCCTTGCTCATAAGCCTCTTTAGCTCGACGCACTGTTTGTCTCAGATAGTTGTCAAACCACTCGCTTAAACATTTTTTGTAGATTGACTTAAACGATTGCTTGCGCCCATAGTAAAATGTGCCATTCTCCAGTCCTAACCGAATCAGATACAAGTCTCCGGGTAGGCCATCGTTTATCGCCTTCATCTCTTTAGATATAAGCTCTATTAAGTGTTCCACCCCGCATGGATATGGCTCATGTATCTCACGCTTACCCTGACTATATCGGCTAAATAAGGTAGTTCCCGTCCCAAAATCTAATAACGTCAGTTTGCCGGGAAGCTGTGTTCCTACCAACGCTCCCATGCCCTCCGGCAACACTTTGACCACCCGAACACAGACCTTTGATGCATAACCGCTCAGGATACATTCATGCTCTCCCGACAAGGCTTCTATCAGCTTTTCTTTTAGATTGTCACAGTCGTGTATCGAGGCAGCTATTTGTAATCGCCATTCTTTTCGATGGGGTAAGTGGGCTAGTGCCCCCAACAACATGGGCAAGGCATATTGTATTTTCGAGGCTGCATCGTCCACGTTACGGGAATAGTATCTTCCAGTCCTGCGTGCCGAATCTCCTACGGTGAATTCCCGTTCTCCTATTCGTACACGTCCTGGTACGGGTTCCATTTTTTCTTCGCTCAGATAAGATGGAACTACAATCAGTGGATGTTCTTCCAGCAAAAGCTTATAATTGCCGAACCCATTGTCAATTCCCCCGACAAAATGCAACTGATTCTTATGCGGTTTAGCTGACTTCATAAGTATAAATACTTAGCCCCCCGAAATAAACCTATTTATCTCCTATATAGGTCTCATTTATACCCCAATCCTCTCTCCGCCACAAGACACATTTAGACCCTAAATAGGTCTCTTTTAGTTCCCAAACTGACTTCCTCCGACAAACCCCCTGCGAATAAGTCCGTGTCTAGAAGCGCTTGTTGGCTCTACAACAGTAACCTTGAGGGGAATCTAATTTGTAGCAAAATAAGCCGGGTCTTGGTCCCGCCGATGCTTAATCGGAATCGGCGGACCTTGTTCATCACCGACAAAGCAAGCCGTTTTTTCCAAAGCTTCTCTTAGTCGCTTGGCAGCAAAAATCGACATATCGCGAGGTACATTAATACGATCACGTAAATATCTCAACGCCTTATCCGAACCAGTCGGTGGCACACACACAACACCCGTCATCATCCAAGTCAATGCACAGCGCAGAGCTATTTCAAACAATTCGTCATCAGCCGGATTGACTCGAATAATATTAGCGCGATGCAAAATCACCCGAATTAGGGCTTCAGCACGGGAGCTTTCCGGTTCTGGGTAACCCACATCAGGCAGCCCAATCCAAGGCCCATTATCCACCCGATTTTTATTCAACAGCATCGGGGGCTCACCGTTTTCAATGCAACCGCCCATCTGAGGAGGTAAGTCATGAGCGTGGGTGTGAAAGTCGCTCTGAGTACCGCGATAAGTCGGTCGGCTTTCCATCCCATCGAACCAAGCAGCCAAGTAAGGATTCTCCTCTCGCAGCGAGTAGCCCTTGTAATAATACAAACTGGCGTTCATGCGTTCGACATAAGGCGTGAAGATGACATCAGCCGTACCGAACTCTTCCAGAAAGTATGGACCGGGAGTAGAGGCGAGGGCATACTCAACCTTATTTACGACTTTGATAAATTGCTCTCGGTGGCGCTGCTCTTGTTGAGGCGACACCATCGGATAGCAAAGCCAGCTACACCAAGCTCTAAATAAAAGTCGTTCGAGTTGGCGCAGGGGTAGTACTGTGGGGCTTTCCATACCCTGCCCTAAAGGACCAAAGACAAGTTCTAGAGCGAGCAAAATGTCATCGCTTTCGGTAATCAGGCGTCCGTCTAACTCCAGTGCTGGTAACATTCCCGATGGTACAATGCGTTTGTACCAGCTTTCTTTCTCCCCGTAACAAAACATTGTCACTTTTTCGATACGGTAGGGGATTTGTTTTTCTTCAAGCCAAAGCCAGACTTTTTGGCAGTAGGGACACCAGGCATGGTTGTCACGATAGAGTGTTACTCGCACATCGGCTTGAGGAAGACCAAACAGGCGTAGTCGAGCTTGGGCGTTAGTGGGACCGTTAACGGGGTCAATTTGATAGTCCGTGAGGGTTTCTAGTTCCCTCCAGCTTAGGGGAGCGCTCGTCATGGGAATGGGTAGGCGTTCTGGATTTGTTAAGTTATTAGTCATTACTCATTCTGACGGGTTTTGGGAATCTACCTTTTCTTGATCTGGGTTCTCAATCCATCCGAGATAACTCAATTCCTTGAACCCAAGTTGGGTTAATCAGGTGCCAATCGGAACGACACTGTCATTGACACTCGCGCCGTGAAGTGGGGAGGATTCCTTCAGCTTCCCCCCCGTGGGGAACTGGAGGAATGTAACTTACATACGATTGTGCGCTTGTCGAATGGGGTGTTTAATCCTTACACCAGCATTAATAGGATTGAACATCTGTTGTCCTCCTGTTGATTCACCCCTGTTGTTTGTTGGCTCCAAGATTCACGAAACTCAAGGGATGACTTGGTAATTTTTGTCTTGTAGCTAGTCAAGGTGTCTCTAAAGTGCGCCCGCACGTATTAATTCACTCTTCTCTTGCTGAACATGCCCATCCATTGCGGCTTTTTGTAATCTCATAAAGGCATTGATGTCTTCCTTTCCGTATTTGGTTGTCTGTAAAAGCTGTCGCAGTTGCTCTTGGGCAGCTATTGTTAGATAACCTGTTGCCAAAGCTTGTTGAACTATGTCGCGGATAAAAAGCATTGGGAACCTCCTCAAAAGTGCTGTAACTTGATGTTCAACATGTGCGCTCACGTTCGCCTTCTGGGCTAAGCCGCATCGATCAGACATAGTGCCGTTGCAGGCGCTATTGCGGTTTTATGACAGACCCGACACGGCTCACAAGACTTCTTCTGGCAGCGACACAGGGAAGTTCTACAGCACGGGTTCCTGCTCCGCTTCTATCTCTAGGTGCTCCATTGTCCAATGGTGGTGGAGCCGACTCTAGTTGTTGGCTAGGGTTGGAATAAGAGTGTTGTACAACAACCGAGTTAAACATTGAGGTCAGTACAACCTCGCTAGCAGGAACGGGTGTTATGCTACTAATAAAAATTGCAGCAATTGTAGCGGTGGGAGCCAATAAATAGAAAATACTTTGCATGGGATTGCTGACTAAATTCAACCATCCCATCAAACAAGGAAGCTAACTGAGAACAAGACGGAGAACTTCGAGCCTCAATCGAGTTGAGAGCTGATTTTTGATTGACTTAAATTGAGTACACTAAATCGCTTTATTTCCTAGCCGTTCGCGGAAATATTGCTCGTACAAATAGCATCGGGAAGTCACTTCATTGCCACACAACCGCACTAGCCCCATGCTGTTTAATTTAAATGCCTGAACTGTCGGTAACCGCACGGGGTTGGAGGAAATCGCCACCTCTCGCATTGCCTCCATCAACTGGGGATGCTTTTCCAGATTCCATAAATGGCGTCGCAGATGGTCGCTGTAAAGTCCTGCTTCGGTGGGAGCCTCTTGCAGCAATTGGTCAAGAGTAACATCCTGACGTGCTATAGCATACATCGCTAGCCGCAATAGGTAAGGATGCCCTCCCACAAGAGCCATCAGCTTTTCGACTTCACCTGCATTCCAATCGAGGGAGTGCCGTCTAGCTAACGAGTGTACCTGTTGTGAGGTAAACTCTGGTAATTCAATCGGTAGCCCCACATTAAAGGGGGATTTATTCATATCCAGGGGTACGTAAACTTCAGTGGAATGTACGACAATTAAACGAAACTTTTTCCAGATATCGCGCCGTTTGGCTTCTTCATGCAATGCTCGCAACAACCCAAAGAAGTCGTCAGCGATTTCTTGGTAGGGGAAAATACAATCAACTTCATCCAAGCCGAGAGTCAGAGGACGGTCGAGTTGTGGCAAGAGATATTGCTCAAAGTAAGCCCTGCAACTGATATTGCTGCCAGCAATCTCCGCCATCTCCCAATATTTGGCTAATTGGTCGGGCACTCCTAGCTCTAGACCAACAATGGTGCAAAACCACTGTAGAAATTTGTCCGAATTGGCAAACACTCTCTGATTGGCTAACTGCAAGCTCAAGGCAACGGTACGAGAGCCTCGCTGTTCGGCGTGATGGAGAATCCTTGCCATCAGGGAGGTTTTGCCCATCTGTCTGGGGGCTTTGATACGGATAAGTGCTCCAGGCTGCGTTATCGTTTCATAACAGCGTTCCTCAATGGGGGGACGCTCGATATAAAAGGGAGAAGCCAAGTCTACTTGCCCTCCTGGTAATTCTGGCGGGGCGAATGGCAGGGGTTTGTCCCCCGTTTGTCGGGTAAGAGTTTGCAGGTTCACTGCTAATTTATGGTTAGCAGGTAAGGAGATACGACCTTCTGTGATTACGCTATTAACTTCCTCAAGCAGAGTTGAACTGTCGTCAGAGGAACGCCACTGCCATGCCTGAACCCCCTGCAAATAGCCCAGCAAGTCGAAACTCAGGGGTGAATCTGGGGATAAGTCTATACAAATTGGAAAAATCGCTGGCTTTTGGGGAGTAGTGTTGTGCAACTCTTTAACCCGTTGTACCACCTCTAAAACCATTTCACTGACGGCTGATTGCTGAGACAAGAGCAGCAGCAGGTAGTCGCACTGCTTTAAGTAGGCTCCCCAGGAAGAGTTTTTCTCAGCCATGAAGACTTCATGACCCGCTTCCTTTAAGGCTTGTTGCAACATAGTTGCGAGGTTGAGGTCTGGGCAGCAATCGCCGAGCGCCACTTTGGCTGTAACGTTAGGGGGTTCCTCTTGGGGCGGTTCTTCGTCAAAATTGGCTATATCGCGCCATTCCTGACCCAAGACGCGACAAATTTCCAGAAAATTTCTCAAATCGACGGTTTTGCCATTCAAGAAGTTGCTAACCGTGGATTGAGCTATCTCTAAATGCTCCGCTAACAGTCTCTGGTTGGGAAAGCCATTACGCAAAAGAGACGATTTAACTTTGAGAATATAGTCTTCACGCACCCTTAGCGATCGGGGCATAGCGCATCCTCTTCAGAGGTACAAGAATTATCTTAAATGCCAGTTTTCACAAAGTCGATGACAAGTCAATCGGTACTCAAATTTCTCGGTGTTAATCTGAGGTAGCCTCAGGATTTGATGAGAATGTAACGAGATGGAGTTTTGACTTCCATCTGGCAGTAAATTTTTATCTTTTCATCAGGGAGATTCAGTTGTATGTGTAGGCGGCAAGAACAAGTGTTGTGGCGAACTCCACTCGGAGCGAAATTTGCCCCTGCGGTTGATAAGCACTTAAGTCAAATCCCTAAAAAACTGGTGTGGTCAAAAACAGTTGGCGATAGAGAGGACAAGGGGGTTAAGAAATGACGCAAGTTTACCAGTATCAAGTTGGTGGCAGCTTACCAGAGAATGCGCCCACTTATGTAATGCGGCAGGCAGACTCTGACCTCTATGAAGGGCTGAAGGCGGGAGAGTTCTGCTACGTCCTCAACTCTCGACAAATGGGCAAGTCCAGCTTGCAGGTACGAACGATGCTCAGGCTGCAAGGAGAAGGCATCGCCTGTGCCACCATCGATCTTTCAGATATTGGCTCCCAACTGGTTTCTTTAGAGAAGTGGTACGGGGGAGTCGCCTACAAGCTGGCGAGCAGTTTCAATCTGTTTGAGGCGGTTGAGTTTATGAGTTGGTGGCGCGAACGCGAGTTTATGCCGCCAGTGCAACGATTGAGCGAGTTGATTGAACAGGTTTTACTGGGTCAAGAAACTCAAAACAAAGTCATTTTTATTGATGAAATTGATAGCATTCTTAGCTTGAGAGAACCCCTTGACGATTTCTTTGCTCTGATAAGGGCTAGCTATAACAAAAGGGCACACAAGCCAGAATACAATCAGCTTACCTTTGCACTGCTGGGAGTAGCCACCCCATCCGATTTGATTCAAGACAAGCACCGGACACCCTTTAATATTGGGCGCTCGATTCATCTAAGTGGCTTTGATCTACATGAAGCTATGCCCTTAGCTCAAGGATTGGTAGCTCATGCGGACAATCCTATTGAAGTACTCAAAGAAATCTTAGCCTGGACGGGAGGACAACCGTTTCTCACCCAAAAAATTTGTCAGTTGGTCATTACGTTCCCCTTAGCTATAGCCACAGGTAAGGAGGCGGAAGCAGTAGGAAACTTGGTAAGGACACGGGTAATTGAAAACTGGGAAGCGACGGATGAGCCAGAGCATCTCAAGACGATACGCGATCGCATCATGAGAAATGAGCAACGAGCTGGTCGTTTACTAGGACTATACCAACAAATTTTGCAACAAGGGGAATTAGCTGGAGATGACAGTCCCGAACAAATAGAATTGCGATTGTCGGGATTAGTTGTCAAGCAAGCTGGAAATTTAAAGGCTTATAATCCCATCTACGAATCTGTTTTCAACAAAAATTGGATTGATAAAGAATTAGCCAAGCTGCGACCCTATTCTGAGGCTTTCACAGCCTGGTTAGCTTCAGGATGTATGGATGAATCGCGGCTTTTACGAGGAAAGGCGTTACAGGATGCTTTAGCCTGGGCTGCTTCCAAAAGCCTAAGCGGTCAGGATAATCAGTTCTTGAGAGCCAGCCAAGAATGGGACAATCGAGAAAGGATAATGGTCTTGGAAGCAGAAAAAAGAGTTAGGGATGAGTTTTTTGCAACGCTCTCCCATAAACTTCGCCTCCGCCTCAACGCAATAATGGGGTGGACTAAGCTACTCCGTTATCGGAAGTTTGACGAAGCAAGAACTGATCGGGGGCTGGAGACAATTGCTCGCAACGCAGAATCACTGTCGCAAATGATTGAAGATCTGCTAGACCAATCGCTCATTCTTAGAGGCAAGCTCCACCTTAATCGCTGTCCGGTAGAACTTGTACCACTTATTGAAGCGGCTATCGATACTGCGCTACCAGCGATTGATGCTAAAAAGATTCGGTTTGAATCTACATTAGCTCCGTCGGTGGGGCGAGTCTTGGGCGATTCGGAGCGGTTACGGCGAGTCATTTGGAATCTACTCTCGAACGCGGTTAAGTTCACACCTGAAGGAGGTTACATCGCAATTCGACTTGAACTCATCAACTGCTGTGCCCAAATCAGAGTGAGTCATACGGGGGAGGGAATTGCTCCTGACTTTCTGCCCTATGTCTTTGACAGCTTTCGCCAAGAAGATAGAACGACAACCTCGCATGGCGGATACGGATTTGAGTTGGTTAGTGTGCGTTACTTAGTGGAACTGCACGGCGGTACTGTCCACGCAGAAAGCCCTGGTGTTGCAGGAGGAGCGACGTTCGTTGTGAATCTCCCGCTGATGTCTGATCATGTAGAGGCAGGCTTTCACGAGCAGGATTCAATTGATGAGCGGGAGTGAAATGCCTTATAAAGTTCTTGATCAGACCAAAATATAGAGAAGGTGCAATGAGGGGCAATTAAATTTAGCTCTAAACAACGGAAGTAACGTGAGTACACCACAACCCTCTATTTACCAGTATCAAGTTGGTGGCAGCTTACCAAAGGATGCGCCTACTTATGTGGTACGACAAGCTGACTCTGACCTCTATGAAGGACTGAAGGCGGGAGAGTTCTGCTATGTTCTCAATTCTCGGCAGATGGGCAAGTCCAGTTTGCAGGTGCGAACTATGCAAAGGCTTGCTGCCGAAGGAATCGCCTGTGCCACCATTGATATTTCCGATATTGGTTCCCAGCAGGTTTCTTTAGAGAAGTGGTACGGGGGAGTCGCCTACAAGCTAGTTAGCAGTTTCCATCTCTTGGATGCCATCGAGTTTATGACTTGGTGGCGCGAGCGCGAAATGCTCTCCCCTGTACAGCGCTTGGGAGAGTTGATTGAAGGAGTACTGCTTGTGCAGTCAACTCAAAATCTTGTCATTTTTGTCGATGAAATTGATAGCGTTCTCAGCTTAAAAGAGCCACTGGATGACTTCTTTGCCCTAATTCGAGCAAGTCATAATAAACGGGCACAAAAACCCCAATACAATCGACTTACCTTTGCGCTTTTAGGAGTGGCAACGCCATCGGATTTGATTCGAGACAAGAAGCGGACGCCGTTTAATATTGGACAGGCAATTCATTTATCAGGCTTTGAGCTACACGAAGCGATGTCGTTAGTTGTAGGTTTGCCATCAAAAACTGACAACCCTACTGAAGTAATCAAAGAAATCTTGGCTTGGACGGGAGGGCAACCCTTTCTCACTCAAAAGATTTGTAAACTTGTACAGATGTCTGAGTTGGTGATTCCCGCAGGTAGCGAAGGGTCTTGCATAGAGAACTTAGTAAGGACACAGGTGATTGAGAACTGGGAAGCCTCGGATGAGCCAGAGCATCTCAAGACGATACGCGATCGCCTCCTGAGAAATGAACTACGTGCTAGTAGATTACTGGGACTCTATCAGCAAGTTTTACAACAGGGAGAAATTGCTGCCGATGACTCTCCAGACCAAGTGGAATTACGGTTATCGGGGTTGGTTGTTAAGCAGCAGGGGCAATTGAGGGTTTATAACCGCATTTATGAGGCAGTTTTTAACAACAGTTGGGTGGAAAAGGAGTTAGCATCACTGCGACCTTATAGTCAAGTGATCGCTGCTTGGTTAGCGTCCAATCGTCAAGATTCTTCACGGTTGTTGCGAGGGCAGGCGTTGAAAGAAGCCTTGCAATGGTCAGCGAATAAAAGCTTGAGCGTTTTAGATTATGCTTTCTTAGCTGCTAGCCAACAATTAGACAGGCTCCAAATACAAAGAGATCTGGAAGCGGAAAGGCAAGCCAAACAGATTTTATTTGAGGTAAAACAGCAAGCAGAGCAACTGCTTGAAGAAGCTAAGGAAGGTACCAAAATAGAACGAGCTGGAGTCAAGGCATTGCAACTGTTTGAGGCTGGGGGCAGGGAAATAGAAGCATTATTGTTAGCGATGCAGGCAGGGCAAGCTTTGCACAAGCGGGTGCAAGGTGGTCGGCGAGTGCAAGATTATCCTGCTACCAGTCCCCTGCTAGCCTTACAGATGATTCTTGACCACATCCGAGAACGGAATCAATTCTCAAGGCATCAGGGCGAGGTAACGAGTGTCAGTTTTAGCCCCAACGGAGAGTATATAGCTACCGCTTCCTATGACGGCACGGCACGGCTGTGGGACTTATCTGGCAACCAAATAGCTGAATTGAAGGAGCATCAGGGCAAGGTAACGAGTGTCAGTTTTAGCCCCAATGGAGAGTATATAGCTACCGCTTCCTATGACGGCACGGCACGGCTGTGGGACTTATCTGGCAACCAAATAGCCCAATTTCGGGTTGACACCCTATGGTTGTGGGAACCTCAATCTCAGAAAGATAACGACAGGATAGATGTTGTCAGTTTTAACCTCAACTTCAAGGGAGACAGGATAAATAGTGTCAGTTTTAACCTCAAGGGAGATTGCCTTGCCGCTGCCTTAGATGACGGTACCGTAAGGCAGTGGAACTTATCTGGCAACCAGCTAGCCCAATTTCAGACCCATCAGGGTATGGTCAGAAGCGTTTGTTTTAGCCCCAACGGAAACTATATAGCTACTGCTTCCTATGACAGCACAGCAAAGCTATGGGACTTATATGGAAACCAGCTAGTTGAATTGAAGGGACATCAGGGTGAGGTAACGAGTGTCAGTTTTAGCCCCACCGGAGAGTACATAGCTACTGCTTCTTATGACGGCACGGCAAGGCTGTGGGATTTATTGGGGAACCAGATAGTTCAATTTCAGGGGCATCAGGGTATGGTCAGAAGTGTCAGTTTTAGCCCCAACGGAGAGTACATAGCTACCGCCTCAGCCGATAGGACGGCAAGACTATGGGATTTATCTGGAAACCAACTAGCTGAATTGAAGGGACATCAGGGTGAGGTAACGAGTGTCAGTTTTAGCCCCACCGGAGAGTACATAGCTACCGCTTCTTATGACGGCACTGTAAGGCTGTGGAATTTATCCGGAAATCAGATAGTTCCATTTCGGGGGCATCAGGGCTGGGTATTAAGTGTCAGTTTTAGCCCCACCGGAGAGTACATAGCTACCGCTTCCTATGACGACACCGCACGGCTGTGGGATTTATCTGGCAACCAGCTAGCCCAATTTATCGGGCATCAGAATAGGGTAAATAGTGTTAGTTTTAGTCCCACCGAAGAATATGTAGTCACTGCTTCAGATGACCGCACAGCAAGGCTGTGGGACTTATCTGGAAACTTAATAACCCCATTTATCGGCCATCAGGGCTGGGTATTAAGTGTCAGTTTTCACCCCACGGGAGAGTACATAGCTACTGCCTCAGCCGACAATACGGCGAGGCTGTGGGACTTATCCGGAAACCCAATAACCCAACTTATCGGCCATCAGGATGCAGTAAGAAGTATCAGTTTTCACCCCACGGGAGAGTACATAGCTACTGCCTCAGCCGACAATACGGCGAGGCTGTGGGACTTATCCGGAAACCCAATAACCCAACTTATCGGCCATCAGGGTGCGGTAACAAGTGTCAGCTTTAGTCCCAATGGGGAGTACATTTGCACGACCTCATCTGACAGTACCACACGCTTGTGGGATTTGTCGGGAAACCAGCTCGCTCAATTTATTGGGCATCAGGAGATGGTATTTAGCGCCAGTTTTAGCCCTAATGGTGAACTTCTCGCCACCGCTTCCGCCGACGGCACCGCACGACTGTGGCGGGTGGAAGGATTGGATGAACTGCTCTGCCGAGGCTGCGACTGGCTTTCTGATTACTTGTTCACCCATCCTGAAGCACTCCAAAAACTAGAGGTATGCCAAAACAGGTTTAGCTTTCAACAGTGAAATTAACGTGAGTACACCACAACCCTCTACTTACCAATATCAAGTCGGCGGCAGTCTACCCGTTGATGCGCCGACTTATGTGGTGCGGCAAGCCGATTCCGACCTCTATGAAGGACTGAAGGCGGGAGAGTTCTGTTATGTACTCAACTCTCGACAGATGGGTAAGTCTAGCTTGCAGGTGCAAACCCTGCAAAGACTTCAAGGAGAAGGCATCGCCTGTGCCACCATTGATATTTCCGATATTGGTTCTCAGCAAGTTTCTCCAGATAAGTGGTACGGGGGTTTCGCCTACAAACTAGCAAGCAGTTTCAATCTCTTTGAGGCGGTCGAGTTTATGACTTGGTGGCGCGAGCGCGAAATGCTCCCCCCCGTACAGCGCTTGGGAGAGTTGATTGAAGGAGTGCTGCTCGTGCAGTTAACTCAAAATCTTGTCATTTTTGTCGATGAAATCGATAGTGTTCTCAGTTTAAAAGAGCCACTGGATGACTTTTTTGCCCTGATTAAAGCTTGCTACAACAAGCGTAGTCACAAGCCACAATACAAGCGGCTCACGTTTGCTTTGCTAGGAGTGGCAACGCCATCCGACTTAATTCGAGATAAGACGCGCTCGCCATTTAATATTGGACAAGCGATTCATTTATCCGGCTTGGCTCTAGCAGAAGCGATGCCCTTAGCTCAAGGATTGGCACAAAAGACCAACAATCAGAAGGCAGTACTCAAAGAAATCTTAGCCTGGACGGGAGGGCAACCCTTTCTCACTCAAAAGATTTGTAAGCTGGTATTGATGTCCTCCTTACCGATTACCGCAGGTGACGAAGGGGCTTGGGTAGAGAACTTGGTAAGGGCACAGGTAATTGAGAACTGGGAAGCATTCGATGAGCCAGAGCATCTCAAGACGATACGCGATCGCATTCTTTGGAGTCAACGCCAAGGTCAATTACTCCAGTTGTATCATCAGATTTTGCAGAGTGGAGAACTTAAAGCTAATGACTTGCCGGAACAAATGGAACTGCGGCTTAGTGGGTTGGTCGTCAAGCAGCAGGGAAAGTTAAGGGTTTATAACCGCATTTATCAGTCTATTTTTAACCGGAATTGGGTTGAGAATGCCTTAGATGAAGCAGGTTTGCTGCCTAAATTCGCTTCAAAATCGACTCCATCTAAGGCAGAAATTCAGGCTATAAAGCGGCTTGCCTCTGATGCCTTGAAACAGTTTGAGTCCCAACAAATTGAGTCCTTACTTCTAGCAATGCAAGCTGGGCAAGCTTTGAAAGCTCTAGTTCATGAGGGTTGCCCACTGCAAGACTATCCCACTGTAAGTCCTCTCTATGCTTTACAGACGATTCTCGACAACATCTACGAGCGAAATAAGTTCAAAGCTCATGCGAGTGGGGTCAACGGCGTAAGTTTTAGCGCCAGTGGGCAGCGTATTATCACCGTTGGTGCAGATGGCAGAGTTAGAATTTGGAAACTGTCTGGGCGGCAGATAGTTGAATGGGAGAGTAATCGAGGCTCAATCTGGAGTATGAGTTTTAGCCCAGATAGGCAACTCATTGCCACGGCAGGTTTGAATGGTACCGTTAGACTTTGGGAGCTGCCTGGGATAGAGTTGGCTCATTGGAACGCTCATCAGGGTACGGTTAGGCGTGTGACTTTTAGCCCAGATGGACAGGTAATTGCCACAGTAGGGAAGGATGAAGTTCGACTTTGGAATCTGTCTGGGCAGCAGCTAGCTCAATGGAATACTAGTCAAGACAAGGTTGTGCATGGAACTTTTAGCCCAGATGGGCAAGGCTTTGCCACAGCAGGTGAGGACGGCACAATTCGATTTTGGAATTTGTCTGGGCAGCAGCTAGACCAATGGAAAGTTCATAGCGACGGGATTATTGATGTAAGTTTTAGCCCCAATGGTCAGCAAATTGCTACGGTCTCAAACAGTGGCAAGGCGAAGCTTTGGAATCTGTCAGGACAACAGTTAGTTCAATTGAATGACTATCCACTTTTAGTTAGAAAAGTGAGTTTTAGCCCAGATGGGCAGCATATTGTCACAGCAGGTTTAGATAGCACAATTGAACTTTGGAACAATTCAGGGCAGCAATTAGCTCAACTGAAAGGTCATAAGGGTTTGGTCAGGAGTGTAAGCTTTAGGCAAGATGGGCAATACCTGGCAACAGCGAGCGCAGATGGGACAGTCCGCCTTTGGGATTTGTCAGACAAGCCAGTGGCTCAGTGGAACAGTCATCAAAGCAAGATCTGGAGTGTGAGTTTCAAACCAGATGGCCAGTACCTTGCTACCGCTGGAGCAGATAGCAGCATCCGACTCTGGAATTTACAAGGAAAGCAGCTAGCTCAATTGGATGGTCATCAAGGTTGGGTGAGGAGGGTAAGTTTTAGTCCTGATGGACAGTATCTTGCGACGGCTGGATATGACAGCACGGTTCGACTCTGGAACTTAGAAGGGCAGCAGATTGTTTTGAATGGTCATCAAGGCAGAGTCAACAGTGTGAGTTTTAGTCCTGATGGACAGTACCTTGCGACGGCTGGATGTGACGGCACGGTTCGACTCTGGAACCTTGAAGGGCAGCAGCTAAGTCAGTTAAATACTCGTCACGGCAAAGTCTACGATCTCAGTCTTAGCCCGAATGGGCAACACTTGGCTACAGCAGAGGCAGATGGTACAGCAAGGCTTTGGCAGATGTCAGGGCAGCAGTTGTTAGAGTTAAAGGCTCAGCGTGGCAGGGTCTACACTCTGAGCTTTAGCCCGGATGGGCAGTATCTTGCCACAGGAGGAACAGGTGGAACTGTCCGATTGTGGGATTTGTCGGGGCAACAACTAGCTCAATGGCAGAGTCATCAGGGCACAGTCTATTGCATAAGCTTTAACCCAAACGGTCAGCAAATTGCTACAGCCGGAGCAGACAGTATGGCAAAACTCTGGGACTTGTCGGGACGACAGCTAGCTCAATGGCAGAGTCCTAATAACTCGGTCTATAGCGTGGTGAGTTTTAGTCCAGATGGGCAGTGTCTTGCCACTGTAGGAACAGGTGGTCTACAGATTTGGCGTATAGGAGGATTAGATGAACTGCTCTTACGTGGCTGCGACTGGCTCAAAGATTACTTTGTCACTCATCCCGAAGCACAAGAAAAACTAGAGGTATGCCAAAACCTAATTAGCTTTGGTGAAGCAAACGTCCAAAAAACAACGCTAAGCTGGAGTTCCTGAACATCCAAAACGTGCCTCAAGCTGAGAGAGAAAGTTGGCAATCTGATTTTGGTTAAGACCAAATTGCTCAAAACTATGAAAGAGATTGTCTTGCGATCGCCTTCCGTCACTAATATCAAATTGGTTGCGGTTGAAAGGAAAGGAATCACTTTGAGCGTTCCTGAAGAGGGGAAGTGCGATCGCTCATTCATTCTCTCCCAACTCTTCCAGCAACGCTTCCCACGCCTCAATCTGCTGCTGTAATTGCTGGATGCGATCACCTGTAGCTTCCTGTCCCTGAAATAGTCCTTTCCCCTCTAGTTCATCTCTATTCAAGCCGATGACAATTTGGATTGCCCTTTGGATTTTCCCAAGTTAGCAGCAGAGAGTTTAACTGTAATTGCAACGGATTCCGGGATAATAATCGGCTCGATACTTTCACCTCGATCTAAGCGTTTGGCAACCTCCAAAATCGTATCCGCGATCGCTTCGGGAATCCTCACTGCCGTTGTTTTACCGAGATTCCACTTCAGTTTCCGACCACTGCTTTCTCTGTGTCCACCACGCGGCATAACTTTATCTGTGATTTATAAATTGTACGTCTTCCTTCAGTAACACCTTCTCATATTGTCAGGTTGTGTGAGTTGGAAAAAATCAATATGATTTCGTACAAAATCAAAAAAAGAGTATGATTGATAACGTACAAAATCAAAAAGCAAAAGCCGCGCTGTCACGGCGACCAACCAGACGAGAGCGCGGCTCTAGCTCCAATAATTTTTGGAGACTCTTCGCTCATGCCAAAAAATAATCGGCTCAGTTATCAGAGGGGTTATCAGCAAGCCTTGGTTCACCGAGCATTCCCACCCCCATCCATTGACCTGCCAACCAACTTCCCCAACGTTGGGACCCCTCGCTACTCCGATGGCGACAAACTGCGCTGGATTCATGAGGGCGACAAAACAGACTGGGGAGTTGCAATTGGCAGATTCTACAGCTTTGCTCCCCACAGAGGCGATTGGACGTGGTGCTACCTCATCTGGCTCGACAAACTCTCCAAGAGTGCCGCTATTACAGTTGCCGATATCGCTTGGGAAGACGACCTCGTCCGAGTGGAGGAAGTTAAGTGAGTCCCCGTCCCCTAACCTCACGAGAACAAACCCTAATCGACCTTTACGGCTACTGCTCCCTTGGCATGACACCACAACAGTTCTACGCCAAATGGCAAGTGAATCACGAAGATCTCGCGTTTATCTGCTCCCGCTCAATATCTACTGTGAGGTGTTGGTTTAGGAGAGGTAACTTTTACCGCCGTCCCATGCCCATAGATTTGCGTCATCTCGCCTTAATGGACTTTCTGCTGGAACACTGGGAAGAAATTCCCTCAATACTCAAGAATCGACTGTGCCCTCCATCGGACAGTCAGTAGTAGTTAACCCTACACCAAGGCTAAACACTACAAGCCGCGTATAAATCTAGACAACTCAAGACCTTCTTCGGCTGCTGCACATGGAAGGGTCAAAAGTCAATAGTACGGTGGTACGTCTAGTCCAGTCACTCTCACAGTAGGGTGGCTTTGTTATTTAATTCGCCTCCTCTTCGTACCAAAGAGTCATCCATGAGCCATCTTGAGAATGGGACGGAAACCGAAATCCAACAAGAGTTAGCTGAAAAACCAGAGCCGTTGGTAGAACAGAGAAAAGATTCTTGCCCGCTCCGGGCGGTTGAAGCCAATCCCGACAAAGTGAACTTGGCACAAGCCGATTTTCGTGGTGCTAACTTAAGCCGAGCTAACCTCTCCGCCATGAATCTAATTGAGGTACAGTTTGAATTGGCCATCTTGAGGTCAACCAACTTTCATGGCGCTAACTTAATCGGTGCTAACTTCCAACAAGCTGACCTGAAAAATGCCATTCTGGCAGAAGCGCTACTCGATAATGCCAATTTAGAACAGGCTGACCTAAGGAATGCCGAGCTATGGAGGGCTTTCTTAAACAATGCCTTCCTCAGCCATGCTATATGCCGAGGGGCCATATTTGTAGAGGCGACCTTGAACAATGCGGACCTCACAGGCATTGACCTCAGTCATGGCGACCTGTGTGAAGCTAACCTGCATCAGGCCAATTTGACTGAATCTATCCTGCATCACGCCAGTTTTTGGAGAGCGAATTTAAGTCAAGCGTGCTTAAAAAGTGCCAGCCTTCTTAAGGCGAATTTAACAGGAGCTAATTTACGAGGAGCAAGTTTAAGCCAAGCGAATTTGGCTTATGCCGATTTATCACAAACCGACCTGAGCGATGCCGACCTCAGTTATGCCAATCTGACGAGATGCCAACTGACAGACGCTAATCTTACTGGCACCAAATTGGAGGGGACGATTCTTGCCCCCATTGGACTGAATCATTGCCCTGAACTCTACCCCAACCAGAAAATCTCCAGTTGGGAAAAAATGCGTTTCCGTTCGCAGGTAGAAATTCAAGTAGCGCAGGTACTGGAGGCAAGGGGACTGCTGTATTGCCCAAACCCCCTAACTCGTCTAGGTTCATATCACAGAAGTTTTGAAGTGGATTTTGTAGTCTGTTGTCCAACTCAACTAGGATTCAAATGGGCTATTTTGGAAATAGATGGCTACTGGCACTTTCCAGAAAAACGGGCGAAGGAACACGAAAGAGAAAGGCTGTTTGAACATAGCGGCGTTCGAGTTTACCGATTTGATGCCAAACTGTGCTCAATTAATCCAGAGGCCGTAGTCAGTGAATTAATTGAGCTGATGAGTAAATAGAGTACAGTCAAGAGTTGTGCTAATGCCTTGAGTACTGATGCTTCCTCCACCCGGCCGTTGAGTTAAACTGTCACTCGCTCCGATGAGAATGCAATTTGGTCTAACACGCCCCACAGGCACCAAATCGGCTCACCAAATTCATTGTGCGCTCTTCTTCTAGAAGAAGAGCGCTGTTTGTTTTTCCCTATAGGGGCGGTGCAAAGGGGTAGAAAATAAATTTCCAAAAACTTCCACTTTTACGCTTCCTGATTACTGGATGGAAGGGACTTCGGTATGGAGCATTGGAAGTTTCTAGCCTTGACCAAAAAAGGGAACAGGGAACGTTGACTTCTGTAAATCCCCTAGAACTTTTTCATCGGACTGGCACAAACCGGCGGAAAATTAATTCTTAGAACGGCACTTCTGATAAGCCAATGCGCCCGACCCTCACCTCTTCCCTGAAACTGAGTACACCGATGCCATTGACCTTGCATCCCGCTCAGGTGTACCTGAGAAGCCTCAGCGCTGGGTCTAGACCAACCATGCGGCAGTCCCTCGATGCGATCGCTTCTGTGCTCACTAATGGCGAGTGTGATGCCGACACCCTCAACTGGGCATCTTTAAGGTATCAGCACACAGCAGCCGTGCAGGCTGTACTGGTGGAAAAGCACTCAAAAGCCACGGCCAAAAAGATGATGTGTGCCTTAAAGCGCGTGTTGAGGGAGGCTCGGAAGTTGGGATTGATGGATGCGGAAAGCTACGCAATTGCTGTGGAGCTGCCTAGTATTAAGTCCAGTAAAAAGCTTAGAGGCAGAGCATTAAGCCAACATGAAATTACCGCATTGATGGATGTTTGCACCCTAGACCCCACACCGCAAGGGGTTAGAGACGCGGCCCTCATTGCCATCCTGCGCGGTGCTGGCCTCAGGCGGGCTGAGGTGGTGAAGCTGGAGTTAAAGGACTTTAACGCGAGTACTAGTGCCGTAGAGGTTAGGGGTGGCAAAGGGGATAAGGATAGGACGGTGTATTTGCCAACTGGTGCGATCGCTTTTGTGGAAGATTGGTTGACTCTCCGAGGTCGGCGACCGGGAGCGCTGCTGTGTCCCATCCGTAAGGGGGGAGAGATTGAGTACAGGAACATGACCCCCCAGGCGGTGCTGCTGATTTTACAAAAACGTGCTCAGGAAGCGGGGGTGGACTCATTTTCACCTCATGACTTTCGTAGGACGTTCTGTTCTGACCTGCTGGATGCTGGGGTGGATATCGTCACGGTATCAAAACTGGCTGGTCATGCCTCACCCGTGACAACCGCGAAGTATGATCGCAGAGGTGAGGAGGTCAAGCGTAGGGCGGTGCAGAGTCTGTCGATCAGAAAAAGCTGAATTCCCCTAA
>NC_019741.1 GCF_000317515.1 Allocoleopsis franciscana PCC 7113
CACAAGTACTTGACAAGCTAGTCTAACCAACGCATGAGAGTTATGTAAGGCTACATCAGCCTACATAAGCCTATGTTTCAGCGAATAGTCAAAAGCCTAGTTGGGAAAGTGGATGTAGTCGGGAAGTACAAGCGAGGGCAGTGCCCGACCCAGTGCCAACAGGCAAAAACTCTACCCTCGCTATCACGGAGTAGTAACAATGGTAAAGATTACATCCACGTTCAAGCTAGTGTTCGGGACAGTAGTGGGATTCACCCTTGTCTCAGGAATAACAGCGGTAGGTATTGCCTCACAACCCCAGCTAACACCGCAACAAGAGCGGGTGTTTGAAACCTGCCAAACCACTTGGCAAACAGGTATTGGGGCGGTGGTCGGGCTGATGGGAGGGAAAGCCGCTGACCTGCTTCACAAAGACGAAGAGGATACAGAGGACAAGGACAAGCAATAACGATGCAAAACAAAGTTTAGCGCATCTGCAAAGCGCGATCGCTTTCAAAACAAAAAACCCTCGCCGTGAAGCAAAGGGCAATTATCAGGGTGCATCTACCTCTCCACTATTCACCCCTGTTATACAAGAGTCAGGAAGAATAAAAATTTATGAGTTCAGATTCTCCCTGCTAAAATGTAGTAACAAATTTGTTACTACACTCATGCATGTAGTTTGGCGCTTGCGAGAAGGAAAAGATGCGCTCCTCGCTCTCTTTTAGCGCTTGCCCTATCCCCTGACGATTCCGCTCGACGAATTATTTCCCTTCTTCAGCTCCCGTCGCCGTCTTCAGGACTTCAAAACCGCATCAATCGCCCGGTCAATTAAGTCCACCGCCTCAACTGTGTAGTGGTAAGTTTTAAATCGCATTCCTTCCATCACTTCCAGTTGTTTCGACGGGCGATGTCCAAACTGATCCTCATAGAGCCGCAGCGCCAAGCTACCGATAGAAGTCATCTGCCCTTTCGTTGCATAGAGTTGTCGCTCGCGTAATCGGCTGGCAATGGTAACAAAAGACCCTTGTTTCCCTTGGTTCACCCCACTGCCTGCGCCCAGACTCCTCATTGCACCCGTCAAATCTTCTTCGGGTGCAAGCAGGAACTGGCTCAACTGCGTATAACGGCGAGCCGGTTTATCTGTTGCCACCGCCATAGAAAGAGCTTCGGGTTGTCCCACCGCAATAAACGTCCTAGATGCCCGTGTCATCGTGGTGTAAAGTAACTGACGAGTCAGCATCCTGCGGTTGGATAGCACTAAGGGCATAATCACATATTGAAATTCACTACCTTGGGACTTATGGCAAGTCAGACAGTAGGCGTGCATGATTTGCTCGAAGTTACCAGGAAAGTAGTCAACAATCGCACCCCCTTCAAATTCCACCATCACCCGTTTTGATGAAGCATCCACCAAGACGACCCAACCACTCTCTCCATTCATCACAGCCGGTGTCGTATCATATCTATTCACGAGCTGAATCACGCGATCGCCAACTCGGTACACCACCTCTCCGGTTACCACTTCTGGCTGTCCATCTTTTTTTGGATTAAAGATGGGCTGCAAGCGAGCATTAAGGGCTTTGACTCCAGCCGGCCCCTTTTTTTGCGGCGCTAAGACCATGAGCTGTTGGTTCAAATCGACCGAATCCGCTTTCATCTGGAGCGCCAAATCAACAATGGCATCCGCGACAGATGAAGGATTAGAACGGCACAGCATGGCACAGTCGGCCACATCCATCCAAGCTTTATGCTCCTTAAACTGATGCAGCATTGGCACTTTCCCAGAAAGCACCTCTTCGGCGGCATAGACAATCGGGCTATCGTGCTGCTGCCGATAGATAGTCTGCAATTGAGTCGTGGGTATAAATTCCGATAGTATCAAGTCCCGCAGTACCATCCCGGCTCCCACACTGGGAAGCTGGTTAAAATCGCCGACGAGTAATAGTCTGGTGGTTGGTTTTAACGCTTTCAGCAGGGAGTGAAAGAGGAACAAGTCAACCATGCTAAATTCATCCACAATCAACCAGTCAATCGGCAAAGGATTGTTCTGGTTGTAGAGGAAGGACTGACCGTGTCCCTGCCACTGCAACAGGCGATGAATCGTTTGCGCTTCGTATCCAGTAGCCTCTTTCATGCGGGCGGCGGCTTTACCCGTTGGCGCGGCGAGGGCTAAATTTACTCCGTTGTCACAAAGCCACTGCACCAAGTATTTAAGGATATGGGTTTTACCTCGTCCGGGGCCACCTGTGAGAATACTCAAGGGGTGCGCCCAAGCCCTATAAAGAGCCTCTCGCTGTTCTGTTGAAAGGCGATTGAATTCCTGGTAAGCAACTTGATCCAACTTGTGCAACCAGTATTCGAGTTCAAAGGTAGACTGCTGTTGTTGAGCTTTGAACGCTTTAACGAATAAAGCGACGTTCAGTTCAGCGCGGTAGACTCTCTTGAGGTAGATGCTGCCATCCTCGTTCCCTTCAACCAGGGTTTGGTTCATCAGGCAGGATTGAATGACCGCTTGCACCTCCTTAGGGTCGGGGGTATGGTTGCAACCAGAGAGCAGTGAGAGCGCTCGCATCAGTAATTGAGGAAAAGGGACAAAACAATGTCCTTCACTCAAAGCATCTTTAAAAACTTGGAGAATCCCATGATTGTAGCGCTGTTCGCTATGAGGAGAAATGCCGATCGCTAGCGCTAAGGCATCGGCAGTTTTGAACCCAATTCCCTCAACTTCATCAATGATGCGATAAGGGTTGCTCTTAAGTATCGTTTCAGTTTGGTGTCCGTAGTGCTCGCAGAGTTTTAGGGTTAGCCCCAAGGGAGTAGAGAGTCCTAACAACCAAGCGATCGCACCTCGCACTGGGTTAGTTGAACTGTCCCTAATCGCCTCTGTGATGGCAGCGATACGGTACTTCTGGAGTCGAGGGACTTGAAACAGTTCTTCTGGGGAGTGTTCCAAGACGTTAAGAGTGTCTGCACCAAAGTGAGCAACCAGTAGCGCGGCAGTCTTTTTTCCAATCCCGCGAAACAGCCCACTAGCTAGGTATTGTTCGATTTCTGGGGCAGTGAGTGAAACAAGCGAGGTAGGGCGATTAACTTGGTTGAACTCCAGCATCTTTTAGGCTTGGTGGTGCTATCCCTGATAAATAAACAGCTTTCTTTCATCTTGACTTACACAACGCCTATTCACCATGACAACATTTCTGAAGCGATACCAAAACAGGGAATACGAGCAGGTATGGGCTGAATTGTTAGCAATAGGCTCATCGATTAGGAACGAAGAGTGTTCCTAGATTCTTGGCTCACGCAAGGGATACCGTACACCAGCAAGCTGATAATATGTTTGTTTTCCTTGAGCAACTTGCATCAGACACTCAAGGCTCTCCTTGGTACGTTCATGCAGATTATTAAGGTTGTCTTCCCGTGGGTACCCGCGATAATAAAAATTACCAACATGCCAAATCACTCCGAACAGATCGCTCTGGCTTAATTGCTCAGCCCAGCGAGTATTCTCCTCAAAACCAGGAGTAGAATACGTGAACGGGCTTGCCGATATGTTCCTATCCAACTCATTCGGGAGGTCTGCCAGCCAGCCGTAATTCTCTAAAAAGGAAAGAGCTGCAACCTGTTGTGCATTTAGGCGCTCTTGAGCATCCAAGCCAGGGCGACCGTAGGAACCTATGGCACACAGCATTGGCGGTATTTGTTCTGCTGTGATCGACACAGCCCATCCGCTGTACTTACCTCTAGTTAAGTCCTTGCGGAAATTCTCGTCGAGAAGTTGGCTCAAGTGTTGAGTGAGGGTTTGATGTATCGCTTTACCTGGGGCATATTTGAGCAGCTTAATTCTTGCACTCTCAGAAGCTTTTTGATAAAGCTTGTCATAAGCAGCCCGTTGTACAGGACCCGTTTCAGTCTTCACAATCTGCACAACAAGCTCTAAGCCTTCTCGACCGTAAGACAGTGCCTCTGTAATGGCAGCGATTCTTACCTCATCAGTGCTGCTGGCTAGACGTTGCTTAACTCCAATAAGTCCTCCTAAGACCGCACTTGTTAAAGGCGGGGACTGACCCCCTTTGACTGCGTCGGATAGTCCAGGCTGTCGGAGTTCGGACATTTACACTCTTCTCTCTTAAGTAGACACTTTCAGCAGGTACGGCAGTGGCAGATTGAGCGCCCATTTGCCCTAGAGCAAAAGCAGCGAATCACCAGCACGGATTTTCAGCCTTTTTGATTTTGGAATTATAGCAAGCGCTCCAGCCATTGTTCTGATTGCTCTTTGCATTCGCAACAAGTTGGGGTGATTCTCAATAATGGGAGAAAAAACGGCGATTTTCTGGATTTTCCACGCATTTGAGGGGCTTCTAGCTTTTACACTATGTAATAGTAGGTTGCTACTTTTAACTGGCGATGCGAAGGTTTGTGGAGCAATGGTTAGCCAACTATCATGGGACAACGTACCAGAGTTATCACAACACGATTGAGAAGTTTTTGGCGGCTGTTCCTTTGTCGATTGAGCAGATTCAGACTTCTCATGTGAGGAACTGGTTGAATAGGTTGGATGTTGCTGATACCACAAGGGTCAAGCACCTCAATCACCTCAAAGCCTTTTTTAACTACATAGTGGAACTCGACAATCCGCCGATTAAGCGATCGCCGATTCCGAAACAATTCAAATTACCGATTCCACAACAAACCCTCGTGGAGCGAATTCTCTCGAAGGATGAGGTAGCTGCACTGCTCGACAACGAACTGGACCAGCGCAACTTCCTGATTCTCACGACTCTCTACAAAACTGGAGTGAGAGTTTCTGAGTTGTGTAATTTGAGATGGAAGCATTTTATACCAAGAACGGACTTGGGGACGTACCAATTGACGGTTTATGGTAAGGGCGGGAAAACTCGACAAATAACGCTGCCTCCGGTTTTGGCGCAGTTGCTTCAGGAATTTAGAGGGAAGGCTCCGGCTTCTGCTCCTGTCTTTGCCAGTGCCAGCGGTCGTGCGTTAGCCCCGGCGCACATTCACCGCATCGTTAAGCGTGCTGCCATGCGTGCTGAGTTACCGCAGGCTGAGAAGGTTTCCCCTCATTGGTTGAGACACGCCCACGCTACTCATGCATTGGAAAACCATGCTCCGATCGCTCTGGTGCAAGCCACATTAGGTCACGTCAGCTTGGAGACAACTAGCAAATATCTGCATATTAGACCTAGCCAAAGCTCTGGAGATTTTCTGTAATTGCGCCAGCCAACGGCTCTGGAGGAGTGATGACACACGGGGGGTAATACTTGCGATCGCTTACCCTGGTTGAACTCCCTGGAGCGCCGGGAATGTGGGTTACTCCGTTGGAGTAAAAACATAGGGTTGTCCAGCGTACTGCATAAGGTACTGGCATTGAGACATAGGTTGGGTTGAACACAGTACGCTCTACCTAGAAGCCGCCATGAAGATTTAGGCGAATTTTTATCAAAATCCAACAAGCTATAAAGAGTAAGCTCTCTTCAACTGGAATCACCTTCAAGAGTTAGGTTGCACCCGATCAAATATGCCTTTTACGTTCGCACATCCCATAGCAGCGGCTCCGATTTGGCTGTGCTCGAAAAGAAGACTAGATTTGCCAAGTCTCTTAGTCGGGTCGATAATTCCCGACATTGAATACTTCTTGACTTTGCAACCCACTAGAACAATTGGGCATACTCTTCTAGGAGTATTAATTCAAGGGCTTCCTTGTTCGATTGTGCTCTTGTTAATTACTCGTTATGTTTTGATGCGCCCATTCTTGGCTCTTCTTCCCCGGCAATTAGCCCAACGATTTCCAACCCTAAGGAGCTATTTCCCTTTACAAGTAAAGCATCTTTTTAATGTTGTAGTGTCAGTTGTGATGGGAGCGGCGAGCCATATTGTTTGGGATGCTTTTACTCATGAGGGGGGCTGGTTTGTCGCTCATTCAAAGCTGCTTCAAGCCCAGCTTGGTTCTGTGCCAATTTATAAACTACTTCAATATGGAAGTGGAGTTATTGGACTTGGCGCTCTATTTTTATGGCTATCAAGAAGGCTTAATCAAGAATTGCCTTGTAACCGTATTGAAACATTAACCCCTCGCTGGAGAGGTTTAACAATCATCTGCATTGCCCTATGTGCTTTGGTCTTTACTTGGGTCGCTGTAGACATACATCATATTGCAGGTGAAACCTTCAAAGAGGCGTTTGTGAGAGCAGTAATTGGTTGTATTTCTGGATTATTTCTAGGATTATTGCTGTACTCAGCAGTATTTTGGATGCTAAAGAGTTTCAAACCCTTAAAGTTCTATATGTTCTAATTGCTTGAAAAACTGGGTTGGGAAGAGCTAATCTGGATGCAATAGGACTGCTGCGCTGGATCGCCTGCTGACATACTGGATTGGTATATAACTGCATAAGTTCTCCATCTTCCTAGATAGAAGAAGTTGCAAGCAGATGAGCAATGTTACCCGCTGCCGCTTCTCTTGGTCGCTTGGCAGCGCGTAGTAATTGTTCGATCTATCTCACACTACACAGCGTTATGAATATTCTCATTGTCAACCCGCCACACACGGCAATAGGCAGCCGCATTCCGCGCGAGCAACTACCACCCCTGGGACTTCTGTGTGTAGGCGGGCCACTGTTGGATGCTGGACATGATGTTACACTGCTGGACGCCGAACTCGGTCCGCTTTCGCACACTGAGATCGTCCGGCGAGTCGTCATGCACTGCCCACAGGTGCTTCTCATCGGTCACTCCGGCTCGACATCGGCGCACCCAACCGTTGTCGAACTGACTCGCCGCTTCCGTGCTGAGTTACCGAACCTCACGATCATCTATGGCGGCGTCTTCCCGACCTATCATTTCCGCGACATACTCGCCCATGAACCGCAGCTCGACGTGATCGTTCGCGGCGAAGGCGAGGCTACCGTATCCAAACTCATAGCCGCCATTGAGTGCGGTGATGACCTTGCCAGTGTAGAGGGCATCGCTTTCCGCCGTGATGGTCAGATCGTGGAAACGCCGCCAGCTCGTATGATCGAAGACCTCAATGCCTACCGCGTTGGTTGGGAGCTGATTGATCCGAAACGGTATAGCTACTACGGCGGTAAGCGGGCTGTCGTTATGCAGTTCTCACGCGGATGTCCGCACCTGTGCAACTACTGCGGACAGCGTGGTTTCTGGGCTCGTTGGCGGCATCGCGACCCACAGAAGTTTGCTAAGGAGATTGCTTGGCTCCATCGCACACACGGCGTGGAATTAATCAACTTAGCTGACGAAAATCCGACAGTGAACAAGGCTATCTGGCGTGAACTGTGCGAGGCAATCATTGCCGAAAATATCAACGTGACCATTATCGGCTCGACCCGCGCCGACGATATTGTCCGCGATGCAGATATCTTGCACCTGTACCGCAAGGCTGGCATCGAGCGGTTTCTGCTGGGTATGGAGAACACCGACGAAGCCACACTTAAGAAAATCCGCAAGGGGAGTGCGACGACAACTGATCGCGAAGCCATCCGCCTGATGCGACAGCATGGCATCCTGTCGCTAGCAACTTGGGTAACCGACTTCGAGGAGATTACAGATCGAGACTTTGTCCACTCTCTGCGGCAGCTACTCTGGTATGACTCAGACCAAATTATGTCGTTGTATGTCACACCACACCGTTGGACCGGGTACTATCGCATTGCGGCATCGCGGCGCGTCATCCAGCTTGACCAGCGCAAATGGGACTACAAACACCAGGTGTTAGAAACGATGCACATGCCACCCTGGCGCATTTTCCTATGGGTGAAGTTCATCGAACTTGTGATGCAGGCTCGACCCAAAGCGCTATGGAGATCGTTTCTCCAGCCAGATCGCGCTGCCCGACACGGTATGCGCTGGTTCACCCGTATGGGGCGGCGCGTCTTGTTCCACGAGTGGTGGAATTTCTTCTTTCGCGATCGTCGGGTGAGCGATGGCCCGACACTGGAGCAATTCTGGGGTGCGCCGCAGGATCATCAGGAGATTCCGCTAAACATCTTCCGTCAGCGCAAACCGGCAAAGTCCGCCGAACAAATCGTTGCAGCGGACAGCCCGCCATTCGACTATAACCAGATTTGAAGAGCGTTTGTGTATCTTGAGTACTTAAATTAATGGCAGGTGGGTTGTTAGCTATGGACAGGGCAAGCTAATTTCATTTCCTCTTCTCCTGTCGAAGGCGCAACACAGCGATTAGCTCTTCTGGATTTTCCTGTGCTTGCTCCAGAAGTCGGGTGATGGCTTCTTCTACAATTACCTCTTTATAAGGAGCGCTGCCCTTACCCAGTTCTAGCTGTAGCTGCAAATGAAACTTGTCTAACTGCTGCAAGACAGCAACACTTAGTTGGAAAGTAGCCTTACGGATGGCTGACTTGTTGACTTGTTGACTTGTTAGCTTGTCATCGGGTTGACTTGCTGACTTGTTGACTTGTTGACTTGTTAGCTTGTCATCGGGTTGACTTGCTGACTTGTTGACTTGTTGACTTGTTAGCTTGTCATCGGGTTGACTTGCTGACTTGTTGACTTGTTGACTTGTTAGCTTGTCATCGGGTTGGGTTGCTGTCTTGTTAACTTCCTGACTTGTTGACTTGTCATCAGGTTGACTGGCTGACTGGCTCAACTGCTCAAACCCTGCCAAGACTTTATCGGTGGAAGACAACGGGTCATTCTCCTCGTTTAACCGAGCGCGTCTTTTTGCCACGTCGAAGTTCTCCTGTTATAAATGTAGCGATCGCTTTATAGGGGGCCACCAATTTTTTTTCCGACGCATAGTGGTGGATGGGTTCCCCTGCCAGATTCGATTCAGCAAACTTGACTGACTTTGGCACGGGGTCAAAGACTGGGATATCCTGAAATCGTTTTTGCAACGAGGCTAAGACATCCTGAGTCATGATGGTGTTCATCTCTGCCATCGTCGGCAGAATTCCCAGAATCCTCAAACTAGGGTTGATCCGTCGCTGAATACTTTGGATGGTTTCCAGCAGGGAGGCTAGTCCTTTGAGGGCAAAAAACTGGCACTGGACTGGAATTAAAATGGCATCCGCCGCCGATAAAGCGTTGACCGTCAGCAGTCCTAAGCTGGGTGGGCAGTCAATCAGAATGTGTTGGAACTGAGCTTTAGCTGGCTCTAGTCGTTCTTTGAGGATGAGAAAGTTACCAACTTTAGTTAGAAGCTCGGTTTCCCCTTTGGCTAAGGAAATGTCAGAGGGTAGCAAGCTGAGTCCGGATTTGGTAGGGATAACTGCCTCCAGAACCTCCGCTTGCTCAGTAATCACGTCATAGGTTGTCAGTTGACCCGACTGGACTTCCACACCGAGTCCAATGGTGAGATTCGCTTGGGGGTCTAAGTCAACGACTAGGCAGGAACTGCTCTCTAGCAATAACCCGCCCAGGCAGATGGTAGACGTGGTTTTTGCTACTCCCCCCTTTTGATTGGCGAGCGCTACAATCATAGGTTTTTGGCGTCAGCTTGTTGACTGGTTAACTTGTCAACAAGTCATAAAGTCAGCAATATCATCTCAGTAGGGAACCGACAAAGCAAGGATGTGGAGTGATGCTCAGTAGGTTCTTTTTACCACCAATTTTTGTGACATTAGCTACCCTAGAAGAGGGTGCTGGAAAAAGTCTCTAGAGGAAGAGGCTGCAACCCGAAGTATTTAGGAAAAAATTGAATGTGGCTGAAGTTCGGCGTTAGTTCTGATAACGCCTTGGTTTGTATTGAAGATATCCCCAGTGGCAAAACATCTCTTACCTGTCTGTATTGCGGCGGCGGCTTAACCGCCAAAAAGGGTCGGGTTAAGGAGCATCATTTTGCTCATACCGACACAACTTGTAAACCCGTTGCCAATCGTGTGGCTTATCGAGATTTTCCCGCTTTACCGCTCTACGATAACTTCAATATTCAGTTGTCCGGGAAAGAGTTGGAAGAACTGAAGGTGTTTTGGCTCAACTATGGGGTGAGAAATGAAGGCATTTTTGTCAAGCCTTCTTTCAAATTAATTCTCTCGAAGTTGTTAGCTTGGAATGAGGGTGGATTCTATGAATTTACTCCGTTAGGTAAAATTCCTGTAGGAGCGCTTCCCTTAAGGCTATTCAACGAAGTGCAAGAACCCTCGTTATTGGAAAAGTTAGCTAAATTAGAGCAAGCTGCACAACGCGCTCAACTGATAAATTCTCAATATTTGTCAGAAAAAGTTGCCGATTTGAGAATTTACCGCGCTCTCTTGAAACGAATTCTCTTGAATAACCTCTACTTTCTGGAAATCAAAGTGGGTCGGAAACTCTTGCATAAAATCGGGGTGACGAAGCGACCGATTGAAGAACGAGTGATGGAAGTGCACAGAGATTTAGCCGCTCACTATAAGCGGGTGGACATTCAAGTTTTAGATGTTTGGAAGCATCGAGGAAATGTAGAGCTGTACTTCAAGCATCGGTATAAAGACTTCAATTATCGAATTGGGAGTTTGACGGAATATTTCCGGTTTACTGATGTTGAGGCAGTATTGGATGATTTACGTCAAATGCAGCCGAAAGTTTTAGAACCAGTAGAGATGGATGTGCTGGAGGACAATTTTATCAGTTCCTTATGCCGCCATTGAGTGGTTAATGCTGTTATTGGAACTTTCTACTGCATTGTTGCGAACCAGACTTGCCATATCTAACAACTGAGTCCAGCGCTTTTGTATCTGTTTCGGTGTAATTTTCAGAGCTTTGACAATCTCAAAATCACTTTTTTTCGCCCGTTTGAGTTCCAACAATTGCTGTTGGGTGGGGTCAAGTTGTCCGACAAAGGCGTCCCACTGCTTGGATGAGAGTCCCAACTTCTGGTCAACGTCTGCACCTAACCATTGATGTACCAGTTGCCAGTGAGACGTGTGAGCGAATTTTTCCACATGGTACTTAAAGCGCTGTTGCAGATAGTCCCGTTGGCGGGGTGTTAAACCCATGATTTCGTCGATTTCGGGGGGGGCAAAGTCTTGCAGTTTTAAAATTAAGTAATCGGCGCAGTCTTTGTGACCCTGACCCTCCAGGTATTGTACTAGCTCACCCACAACGCGCTCGCGCAGAACGGCATCATGAGGGTCTTTGGTTTCAGCCACTAGACGCTCTCTCACCTGCTGCATCATGGGTGAGCGACTTTGTATCTGTGCTTCTTCGCCTTTGGCAAACTCGGTTACCTGTTCAATGTCCATGACGGTATCGGTGGGTTGGCGTTTGGCAAAGCTTTTGGCTCTGAGTACGAGTAATTGCATGGCACCATAGCCGGTCATCACCCGTCGTTTGGCGTATTGTTCAGTAAAAGCCATGTATTCGGCGAGTTCGATTCGGGTACGAGGGGTGTAGTTGTCAGCGACCTGATTTTCCCGTCTAAAGGCTCTGAGGGAATCGGCGTAAAAGTCTTGCAGGAAGTCTTCGATTAAATTGCGTCTGGCGGCAAAGCTTAACTGGGCTTGAGCGGGTGCTATTTGGCGATATATCATCACGCTCAGGTTACTGTGGAGTTCCACACGACCTTGCTTGGAACCGAGATTATAGTACTCAACACACTTAGAGAGGCGATGACGTGCCAAGCTTAACTGTGAGGAACGGACTTCACCACTCTGTAGAATCCGGTCACTCTTGGTACAAATCCGTGCGACTTCTGCCACGATGCGGTTGATGACGGTTAGAGCATTGCTGGGTAAGGAACCAAGTTGAAGTGTCAGTTCTTCTTGGAGTAGCTCAGTTAAGGCGGTTGTGTCGATTAGGGTGATATTGTCCTGAGTGGTGTGGGTGGAGGAAGAAGATTGATGATATGAGTTGGTGGTGGTGTTCATGGTAAAGGCCCCGTTCGACTCTAGTTATGACTGTGACGAAGCTCAGAGTGGTGTTGGGTTCGCCCCTGTGCTCTTTCGTCTACAATTCGACTCTAAAGCGCTTCTAAAAGGCTTTGTGCTCTGCATGTGCAGGCTCTCCAATATGGTTGGTGTCAGGCTATCGTCTGATGGGGTTGGTGCGGTCGTGTCGGATGCTATCAACCGCCTACTGTGCCTGGATTTGAACGATTTTTATGGGGAGAGTAGAAGGAAGTCGGCTTCCCAACAAACGAGTGGACAATTTTCAAACTGGGACGGATGAATCAGTTTATGGTTCGTCGTAGAAAAGTTCTCGTTTCCAGAAAAAATTCAGGTTTTCGTTCTTAAACCGGAATGTTTTAGCACTTGGGGTGAAGGTTAGTATAATGCTGATATCAACCTTGATAGGCTATCGATATCAGCTACCATGCCTGACGAACCTCCGAGCCAGATGATTCGCGTACCCACGCCTTTGGTTGAATCCGTAAGGGAACTATCCCGGCTCCATAGGGCTGGACGTACCAAGGCAGTTTTGGAGGGGATAGAGCGCCTTGTAGCTGCTATTGACAGCGAAACTGAAATCGACATCGATAGCGTTACAAATCTGATATCAACACTCACCTTCCGCCTGGAGCGACTGGAATCAGAGAGAGAGAGCGAGGAGGCGGCCATTGATATCGCATCCCTCATGCTATCAATATCAGACCTGACTGAACGACTAGTGCATGTCGAATCAGATATTGAGGCAATCGCGCTCACCCTCCAAGACCTGAATGTGAGAATGTCAGATTTGGAAGGAATGGGAGATATCGGCTACACCACCAGTCGCTTATCCGAACTAGAAGCCCTTGATGATATCGGATTTGATATCGATTTGACAGCAGCCCCCCCCGCGACCGCTGACATCGCTACTGATAGTAGTGCGATAGCAGAATCTCAAGACCGCAGTGATATCAGCACTGAGAACGGAACGACAGCAGAAGTAGGGAACCAATTCAATATCGCTACTGATAGCAATACGATAGCAGAATCCCCGCCACAGCCTATAGCTCCACTCACCCAATCGGCGTTGGCAAAAAGATTGGGTATCTCAGACAAGGCAATCCAGAAGCATCGGCTTCATGGAGAGGAAAGCTTTGCTCAGTGGAGTCGCGATCGCGACCCGGATGGCATCGCCTGGACTTGGGAGGGCAGGGGGGGCAGGGGTCAGCCCCTGCGGTTTGTGCCGCTGCTCTAGCCGTCCTCCAAGCGAATCAGTTCTCGGCCAATGCGCTCCACCAGTTCAGATCGGCTAAGTCCCCGGCGAAGCGCCAATTGCTCCAAGCCTGCGTAAGCTTCATTGGTCAGGGTGAAAGTTCGGTTCTCTTTTTTTTCCTCGTAAGCAGCATTGCCCTTCTTTCCCTTCCCTTGTGGGCGATACGAACGGCGTATCGGTAATGGCTCAGGCACAAAAGTTTTGCAACAGAATTTGCAAAGGTATCTCTGCGTTTTTTGTTTGTCCTGTTTTGTTTTCCGGTAAGAGCCGTTCCTAACAACATAGTCGGGCTTACCATAGCTGTCGCAAGTTTCATTTGGACAGGGGGGAGGGGAAGGGGGCATAGGTGCTTTCTTTTGAATCTTTTATCATGAAAGCACCAACAAAGCACGAACGTACCCGCCAAAAACAGTGAAAACGGGTCGGCGCTTATAAGTGTTGATATAAACCCTTAAGCCTTTTCAGGGTAAACACTTAGCTAACCATCACTTATAAAAATAAAATTTGGGCAAGTTTTTTACTTATAAAAAAAAGGACAAAAATAAAGGCTGAAACCTAGTTACGGTAACTATTATAACCGTAATTTATTAAGATGCATTTTTGCAGTAGGTACACCGAACTCAACTCCACTCCATGTCCAGCTCTGACCTTATCGAATTCCATGCCAACGCCCTCGCCCTGGCGGTGCTCATCCAGGCCCAGGCTAAGAGCAAGGACGAGGGCGAGACTGAGAGAGTCAGCTATCCCCGGACGCACAAGGAGTACTTGGCTCAGCCCATCGCGAACATGACGAGGCTGGACATATGGAATATGGTCAATGAGCGGCTGGAGGGAGAGCATCTCTATCGCATCGATCGCCTGGAGAAGACGGTGGAATCTTACGGTGTCAGAATCGCTCAGCTAGAAGCCAATCAAAAACCACCACAGTTGAGCTGACGCACTCAAGTGCGCCGTGGCACCGCCAGCTCAAACCAGATTTTCGCGATCGCAAAGACCTCCTCTTCTCCCACCAGTTCCCCGCACTCTGTATCGAGCCTGCTCGATACAGTACCCCAGAAGCCAAAGTGCTAGCAGAGGAATGGAGCCGGAGTTTCAAGTGGAGGAATTAGCGCTCCTCCTCAAAGTATGAGGAGCAAAAGTGTCGTGAATCCCATTTGGTAACCGACATTCCGCTACAAGAGCATTAATATGGACAACTTCCAACTCAATTCCTTCAAGGTGTTTTAGGGACGGCAGGCCACCAGGATTAGTGAACTGTACCCGATCGCCACTCCGGAACTGCGGAAGATTTTCCGATTCCTCAATACTCGGCTCTTGCGCCCGCCGATTAGGTTCGGGGGTAGCAAGAGTTACTTCCGGGCTTGATTGCGCTTCAAGGTAAGAAAGGAAGTCTTGCAGCTCGGCATCGCTCATGTACTTGCGCGATTTCTTTTTATAGTTCGCGACCAAATAATCACGAATTTGAGCGACCGACCACCCCAGTCTGTGCAACTCCTTGTCTGTGCGCTCGCTCAACTGATTCCGCTCTTGCTGCTGATGTGTGCCAGTCTGAACGGAACTGTCACACACTTCGGGAACTTCGGGATGGTTAGGGATGGGCATCCCTAAGTTGTTCCCTAACTTTGTATCGCCTACTGGTTCTACATCACAGCTTTCTTGAGGAGAAATTAGGGATGGTTCGGGAATATACCCCCCCTCTAAAGAAGGTTCTGACCCTTCTTCACCAGTATTTAAACTAGAAGCTTCTTTCCCAGATAAGTTAGGGATACCCATCCCTAACATCCCTAAGTTGTCCTCAATCCCTTTATTATCAATGGTTTCAACTTCGGGATGTATCATCCCTAAGTCATCCCTAACCATCCCTAACATCCCTAAGTTGTCCGGTGGTGGTGGTGGATCATTGCCGAAAGTGTTATCACTATGCCAATGAAACTCCAAGCGATTTCCAGTCCCACGAGTACGCCCGTGCCCTTGTATCACAGCTTCCTTCATCCAATCTCGTGCCTGTTGTGCTGATGGTCGTTTTTTGGGTTGGAACTGTTCGCGATACTGCTGTGCTTTAATCCAGCCGTCTTTCCCGTTCGCTTCAAGTCGCTTTGATAATTCGATGAGCTTGGTGATGTGGCGGGGTAGACTTTCGTCGTCAGAGTCGGCGTGAATCAATTTGACTTGACCGATGTAGAACTTGGCTAAGGCGATCGCCATTTCCATGATGTAAAGCGGTATCTCTTCTGATGGGCAAGCTTTACCCGCGTCCAGTTCCCACAGAACATGGAGATTGAGCGCTAGCCGCCCGATGATTCCTTTCATCTTCGAGTACACCGCCCTCATGCCTGGTTTGGGGTGAGTCACCCGCAGGCGTTCCAGATGGTCGTGCATCGGCTCATAACGCTTAAATGCCGCCCGTGACAATCGGTACTCCATTTCTGGAATGCGTTCGACCAGGCGGTAAAAATCGGCAATGCGTGAGCGGATAGACACGGCTTGACCGTCATCATCCCCCAGCGGCGCAAAAGACAAAGGCTGGTTGACAAATAGGAACCTTGCCCACTGTCCATCTGGGTCTGAGCAGTCGCTCATGTGACCTTTGAGAACATCTGGTTGGATGGTACCGAAGATGGAGAGGTAGATTCGCTCAACATCTACCTTTACGCCCGATGCCCGTAAGACCGTTTGACCAGTACCGTCAAAGTAACTGAGTAAATCCTGTTTATCGCTACCCCTGCCGCCACGATGGGCATTTTCACTTTTGAAGAGTCCTGCCAGTTCATCAATCAATGCCAGTAACGCCTTATCAGGCACCTTACTCGCTTGAACTGGGATGGCTTCACCCGTGGCATTGGTAAAGAAATAGAGCGTTGGGTCGGCAGGCTTTTTGGGTTTCTTCCCCTTCTCCTCTGATTGCTCCCATGCCTGCATAGCTGCCTCATAATCTTCCATCGCAGCTTGATAGACTTCCACTTTCTCACGCCGCAGTTGGTTCAGGGGCTGGCGAATGATATTGGAAAACACGGGGGACTTCAGTTGTCCAGATTCGGCCACGAGTGCGGCATACAATATTGGGGGCACCTCAAAATTTTTATTCCGGTGAATGACTAACTCTGTCCCAACCTTGTGAAGACTGGACATTCCTGCTAAGAGCGTAGTTAGCGCGACGGCTGGACGGATAGAGAGCCAGTTACACCAGTCAGTTAGGGGGTTAGCCAAAGCTTCTGGAAGATAATCGGCTAAATTTAACGTTTGGTCGGTTATCTTCAGCAGATTATCAACTTCCGAGCAGTTTGTGTCGCGCTCGCTCTCCAACTCAACTTCACCCAACCGCTCGTAGTAAAGTTTCCTGAGTTCGCCGACGAAGAACTGGCTGGCTGCGGCAAGAGCGTTAAGCTGCCCCGTTAAATAAGAGCCGGTTGCACCAAGGGTTATCAGTTCGTCAATTTTTTCTGTGACCTGCTCAAGAGTCAATGCCTCAAGACTGGGGAGACGTACAACTTTGCCAGTAGGCTCGCCCCCATCACCGTCACCACCATCACTGCCGCTGCCACCAGCAACACCATTACCCCGGCGATTTCCACCGCCACTGCCAATGCCACCGCTGAAGCTTTTGCCCGTGGGCTTATCAAAAGGCGTTCGCCATCCGTCTTGCTTTGCCATGTGTGCCAGCGTTCCAATTGCTACCCCAGACCGTTTGAATGTTTTCCATTTTTTCTGGCACTGACCAACCTTGTACTTGGGTGATAATTTGCTCCAGTCGTCCCATTCCAAGAGGAGCGAATCATCATTCAGGCTGTGTAATGCCATACCAACCACCAACCAATTATCGTAATCGTCGGCGCGGCTGGGGGATAGGGCATTGAGGTAGGAGAGCGCCCACTGGATGTCAGTCCAGTGTTCCTGAGTATCGGGTTGGCGCTCGAGTGAGGGTGAAAAGGCTTCCTCGCTTTCTTTCAACATCTGCTCGATAACCCACTTTGGTGCTGGTGCGATCACAACTTCATCCGGAGATTTCCGCCAGCGATAGAAGCCAGTTTCTGGATGTACTGATGGGGGGAGTACGCTTTGGCATCCATCCCACCGCAGTTCCAATTTCTGCTCTTTCCCGTCGTCTCCTTTAATCCCGGTGCTGATTTTCTTGGTAGCGATCGCGTCCCAATATTCAGTCGGAACATAGAAAAGATATTGGCAGCGACCGGGCTTGTTCGACGTGAAGGCGACTGTTTCGGGCAGTGGCACCCCACCGGATAGGTCATTGATTTTGTCGTGAGCCGCAGGACCATCCGCATCGATGGCGATTATCCCGCCTGAGACTTTGCCTGTGCGTAGTCCGTAACCTTTGGCTTTTCCTGAGTTAATCTCCCTAGTAATCAGCTTGCGCTCAAGTGGTTTTTCGTTTTGCCAGTTCTTTCGGTAGGGCTGTTTGTTCCCATTCACTGGGGTAAGTGCCCAGTTTTCTGGGATTGATGATAATCCAAGGATTAGCTGATTACTGCGATCGCTCTCGATGACGGAGTTCTGTGGGCGAGATTCAGGGTGATCGCTTTTATTGGCTAAAGATTGAGCTGAAAATTCTGTGATTGCGGTAGACATGATTCCTCCAAATCTTTTACTGGAGGAGGCTGCAAGCGATGTGATGATAGTTTTCAGCTAAAAAAACGAATGTTATAATAGACGTAAATAAGCTAAAAACCAAATCCAGCAAGTATCTGGATTACAATATTCTTGCGCCTCCTTTTGGCGTGGGTTGCCAGCGCATTTCATCCGCCAAGATATCGGTGCACTGGCTAATTTTCTTTCTATCGATTCTAAACGCAAAAACCTGATGGATGAGTCTATCGGGTTTTTTGCTTTTATCACCTCCTAATTTGGTTGCTTCCCTTCTTTGAAAAGGCGATCGCGTAATTTAAACAGCGATTCTGGCTCAATGTTCAGTTCGTGCGCGGCGAGGATGATATTCGCATCTGTTGGCTTGGTATCACCTGCTAAGGCCGTGATGAATGCGATCGCTTCATCATAATTTTTCTGATCTCCCTCTTCTTTTTCAATGGATTGAATGACAAAGGTTGCAGCCAAGTTACTGGCTGACCTGTTTTGCTTTTTTGCCATATTTTTGAGCCTTTCCAGGATTTCACCAGGGAGGTAGACCTGTATTTTGTTGTTGGAAGGCATATGGCCCAAAGTTTCTGATTGTTTTATATATCCATAGTCAACCATTGCCTTGCTTATAGTCAAAAAGTTTTTAGGAGATTTACCTTGACACTAGGTAAATCTCCTGCTTACTATAACAGACATAGGCAACAGAACGCCACGAGACGCAGGACAACGCAACCCTGTGCAAGAGACTTTCGTACAAGGGAATAAAACAGATGGAAACAGCAGTAATTGCCGTGGATACGGGCAACTATGACCTGAAATTTTGGAACGGGAGCGGCGACCCCAAAGCCATTCGAAGCGTGAAATTCAAACTCCCACGCGGCAGGCAAGCACTAAAAGCCAACAGCCTCAACCCAGTTGTGGAGTTAAACTCTGACCGTTACCACTTTGGGTTCCGGGCTTACGATTACCGCAAACAGGTTCACACGACAGAGACAGAGAAAGCCCACGAAATTTTGCTCAACGTCCTGGCTTGCGTAAAACCTCTAGCACCAGAGTTCAAGCTTCACGTTCACACCAGTCACCCCCGTCCGGAACTGTTTGAGAAGGAAATTTTAAAGCAGTTATTGGGAACGCATCAGTATGGACACAACTCCCAGAATGCGACTTCTCACATTGAATCAGTCAGTGTAGAACCGGAAGGGTTAGCGGCTTGGCGATATGCCAAATCAATCAGGTTAATTCCAGAGCAGGGATTGACCGTCGTGATTGACATCGGTGGAGGCACCTGGCTCAGTCGGCTGATTGATGAGGAAGGCGAGATTCTTGATAGTTCGGTATCCGAGCGAGGAGGTGCTTACTCGCTGGCGGCTGATATTAGCTTTGACTCTCGATTGGGAAATGCCATCAATGACCAACCCGACCCAGGCGTGATTATGAATGGGTTCGCCAACGGTACTCACTACTACGGTGAAGACCCTAACGCCTCTTGGAAGGATTGGCTGGATGAATACTTAGACCCTTGGTTTAAAGGCATTTTCGGCAAGGTCAAAACCCAGTACAAGCCGTTCCTGCCTCGCGTTCGTCGGTTCCTGGTCACAGGCGGAAGTTCTCACCTAATCGCCCAAAAGATTCAGAATATTCCGCTTTTCGCAATGACCACTGAACCTCGGTTTGACAACGTTCGGGGGTTACTCCCCACAGGTAAACAAGCCCAGGTGGTGAAAGTATGAAGCGCTTCCAGGTAGACATTAAGCCCAATCATCAACCATTTGTTCGGCAGTTAATGAAGAAACTGGGGGATGTGAGCAGTGCTGATGCGATTGGTTTCTTGATTGAAACTCAAATCTATGCCGCTCTAGCAAGATTAGAGCCTGTACTCAGAGCGCCACAGCTTGCACCAGAAAGCCCACAGCCTGTGGCAAATCCCAGCAAAGTGCAACAACATAAGTCACAAGAGGTGGCACGTAATCACCAGCCGCCACAACCATCAGCGGTTAGCCACGTCACGCCACACGATGACGCAACCAACGCATTAGACGCACTTTTGAGCGCATAACCATGACACCAGACATTAATTTTGTTCGCCACCGTCCACTAATCAGGCTGAATCTCAACCCAGCCAAACAAGTTAAGGAAGCCGTTAACCAAATTGGTGTGATTGTTTCTGGTGCCGCATTGGTCAGTGCGATCGCAGGTTACGGGGCATTGGTGCTCGGTCGAAGTGTTCCGGCAGCTCTAGCACTGGGGACGCTTGGCTCAATGGGTGCTGCTGTGAATGAGCGACTGAAAGATTAGGAGGCGCTCTGCGAACAAGCTTTACTCGCAACGCTCTCGCGCCCACTGAACCTCGAAAACTCCATAGCATTAGCCAATCTCCCAAACGGGATTAAGGCATTGCAAATATGCAAACGAAGGAGTATTACAACCATGACTAACGTTGACTTTGACATCATCGCCTTCAACGGTTTAACAGGCGAATGCTTGACCACAGACGATGTACTCCCAATCCAATACCTCCCCTGCTCAACGCCTGAATTCGAGCGAGGCATCTGGGAAGCGGTAACGGAAGCCCCTGGACGTAACTGGGACGAAACCGAAAAGGAGTACCTCCGACGCAACGACGGTATTCGTGAAACGTTAGCCGATTGGGCAGAGTTTATGAAATTTAGCCACTGCTGGACTAACGCCAACGTTGAATTTATACGCCCTTACCTGAAGGAGTCTAATGTCTGATCGACGCTTATCTCTAACGAATTGGCGTACCGATGCCCAAAGTGATTCGCCCCCGTGCCCACGGCAACCCTGGTACTTCCCGTTCGCGTCCGAAGCCAATTGTCGAGAATGTGCCTCAACGGGCGATGTGGTGGCACTAAGACTCGTTAACGCCCATGACGCTGGACTTAAGGGGACGTGATGAGATTCAAGGCAGAGTCAATCGTAAATGGAAAAGTTGTGGAGTCCGAGACGGACTACCTCAACTTGGAGGAAGTAAAAGACGTGTCTCCGGAAACGCACCAAGCGATTTTAAGTGACGCCTCGTGTGTAGGAGCTTTTCTCAAACACGAAGCAGGTAACGGAACACTTATTACCGATCGCGATCGCTTTCCTGAATCGAGATGCCAGCGCCAAAGTTTTGCAGGCCGCGACGCTGACACCAACCCAACGACCCGTAACAAATCGTAAGGATTTTTACATCATGCCTACTTTCACGACTAGTTGTAAACCGCTCCCGTTTTACGCTGACGAACCCCCCTTGGAAGAACTGGTGGACAAGTTTGGCTCCTTCTTTGAAGCTTTAACCCCTCACGATAAACTCATTCTCCTAGCGTCTATCGCGACGAACCTCGCGTTCCATGACACAGACGAAACGGGGGAGGAGTGGAGCCTCTTCGACACGTACCAAGAACTGCCCTGCAATCCCGTCAACGATGAATTGGTGGATACGCTAGAATCCCTCGACAACCTTCAACGCGATGGCCTCTTGGGGCTGTGCGAGGCGCTTGTGGCTCAGATTCGCTATACCAAGGAGGTGGCGTAGTGAAAATGAACGTCCCCGCATCAACCCTTCACCGAGCGATCGCCGCCATAGCCGAGTACTTAGAGAATGAGTTTTCGACCGAACTTTTTAGCTTTATGGATGGCGGGACTACGTTAGACATTTGCTCAATCGCATTAGCCCAGTGCCGCCAAGACCCTCACTGGCAAACCTTAGCGCGAGAGTACGAATCTCTCGGAGGCTCTATCTCTTGCAATGATGACAACGAATGGGAGGTAGCGTGAGCGAATTTACGGAAGCGAACCTACCCAAACTGATCGAGCGAGGCGTACCTCCAAAATTGGCTGAGGAAGCTGTAAACATCCTTGACGCCCAAAACGAAGGAATTCTACCCGTACCACTTGAAGGCGAGGAACTCAACATAGTCCAAAGCGCGTGGCAGTGGATGACGGCTCAAGACCTTCGCTCCCAACCCAAAGATTAGCGCAAAACGACAACGCCCCTGGTGCATAACTGGGGGCACCTCACAGAGGTCAACCCATGAAGATGTCTGGGCGCTATGCCCCTGGCCTTTACGCAGGCGTCACGGGAATTTTGGCACTGGTAGCCATCAACGCCTTTACGATTCCTAGTTCCCTTACCGCAGCCGCCGAACGCGAGCGGCTTAACGCCGAAGCCCAACTCGAACAAGCTAAGGCTGAAGCCGCAAAGAAAGTGGCAGAGGCTTATTCCCAAAACGCGATCGCTTCTTTCGACCAGCTCATTATCGACGGTTACACCCTAAACAATAAGCCACCGTCACTTAACTGGAAGTTAATCGACCCGTTCAAAAAAACCTTCATTTTCGACCAATCCCGCCAATGTGTCGGTTACACATTACAGGGAAAATTCTACTTCACCAAATACTACCAAGGAGTTTGTAATAATGAGTAAATTTTCAGGTGATACTACAACTGCCGCCACTGGTAATGAAGCCTCAAACGAGAACAGTTCCAAGTCCAAAGAAAGCAACGATTTCTACGACATTATCGGCAGAATCATTGCTATGGGCGTGAGGGTTATTGGTGTTATTCCTTATGCCATCGCCACTGTCTTTGATAACTTCATTGGTCAGGACAAACCCGGCATTAAAGTATTAGGCGGCATCCTGTTAATTGGTGGTGTAGTGCTGTCGGCTGATGCTTTTTTTCAGATGTTTGGTGGCAAGCCTTTGTTTCCCTTTTTTGAAGAGCCAGGGTCATGGATTGGTATTGGTTGGTTATGGGTCTGGACTAAGGTGAATTTTTGGGCGGCTGTCGTTGTCTCCATTGCCGTAATGTGGATTGAATCTTACGCCATCCGAGGCAAGAATTTGGGGCAAGCCAGACGTGATTACGAATCCATCAAGCATCATACTGTGCCAGAAAAAAACAAAGCTACGGTTGACCTAGTAGAAGTTCGACGTAAGGAATACAAGCGTGCTGGCATGAATGAAAGGTCAGTTTTAGGATTGTTCATTTTGTTCGTTGTCATAATGGATATTTGTTCAGCTTTTGTTTCACGCAATCCATTAGGGCAGCCACCATTGATTTTATTGGGCATGGTTGTTTACAACGCCTGCACCATCTTGGCTGGTGAAGTTGGCTACGCTTTATGGCGTCGGGCTAACGGCGAAAACTAAAGCCGATTTCTAGGGGTGCGCCTCTCCTGCTAGCTGCGGGTGAGGCGTTTTTTTAAGGAGATTAACGATGGATAATAGTATAGATTTTGCCCCCGATTACGACCCTAAAGAGTTTGCGCCCTTGTCACTACTTGAACGTGGTGATGTTGATGTCTGGGTCAGACGTAGAGGTGCATTTCTTTTAGATAAAAGTAAAGAAATAGCCAAGGACTGTGAGGCATCAAAACTGGCTTCAGCTATTACGATAGGAGCGTCGGTGGTGATGTCTTCCAACCCTTTAGCTTGGCTACCCTTAACGATAGGAGCCTTGGGGTACGCTTACACCGTGTTTCAGGAATTTCAGGATACGGGAAGCATCAGAATTATCCCCATGTATCGGGGAAAGTTAGGGGACATTATAAGCATCATGGAAGGAGGGAGTGCCACCCCAAGGCACCCACTGGAAGACCAAATTGAGTACCTGAGTGAAGCTGAAAAGGATGAGGCATTACTTGTCAACTATCGTTTTGGTGAGATTGCATCTATCCTTAACTCTGCACCGCCTAAAGTTCGCTTTGATTTGTACCGCCATCTGTGTGGGCAGTTCCATGCACGCAGAGACATCATCACTCTTGATGAGGTGAAGCATTACATTTCAAGTGCCGTGAGTGAAGCCCGACGTTCTTTCGTGATACCGAATACTCCTGCTGTCGAACTGGAGCAGACCCCGATAGCGGAATTACCAGTAACTTCCACCGTTAGCTTAAACGAGCAGGGGGGGACGGAGGCTCTGGCAACCCGAACGGCAGCGGTGCAAGTCTCAGCTCAAAACATCACTGTTAATTTTTTTGACTTTACGCGCCTACGTACTGAACCTGATAAGTTTGCCCACCTGCGTGTCATTGGGGGTACGGGTATTGGTAAGACCACGTTCGTGGATTGGTTACTTGATACTTTAGGCGGTGAACGCTTTGTTATTACCCCCAAGAAGAAGTCCTGGAACTGGGTCGGACTTAAAGTTTATGGGTTGTGGTTTGACTATGAGACGATTCGCGCCAAACTGCAATGGATTCACGCGGAGATGTATCGCCGTTATCCCCTGATGGAGCAGGGAGAAACATTTGAAATTACCAATTTTGTAGTAGACGAATGGCGGCTCATTAACACCAATGTAAAGGCGATTAAGGAACGCGACCCAGAGACGAAACAAACTCTTGAAATCGCTCCCTCTGCCAAGGCCATGATGAAAGATATTATCACCGTTGCCAGGGAATCGATGTTACGATTAATTGCTTTGGCTCAAGGTGAAAATGTAGCGTCTTGGGGGTTTGAAGGCGAGTCGGATTTAGAGGAATGTTTTACTGATATCCGGTTAGGAGAGTTTGCCATTGATTACGCTAAATCCTTGCGGAATCAGTGCCGCAAGGATAGTGACGATTACGAATATTGGACAGCCGTTTTAGGGGAACTAGATAGGCAAAGTCAACAACGCACTTATGAAGATAAATCGATTCCTTGTTGCATGGTCGGGAAGCATCCAGCGCGGATACCTGACCTAACCGATTGGAAGCGAGATATAAGCGATAGTACTTCTGCGGAAACTCCTTCAACCCAGCTAACAAAAACTGACCCTTCCACCCCGGCTTCCGGGGAAGCCACCCTTCCAGGCTGGAATCTGACACATCCAAAAGCGGAAGACGCCCGGAAGCCAGACGATAATAGGCTGGAAGGCTTCTGCCGCCAAGTGACGGAAGCCAAAAATCTGGAAGCTTCCGATACGCTTCCGCCGCTCTTAGATGGCTTAGACCGCGACGGGAAGCTTCTGATGTTAAGGGCTTTGTTGAGCCAAAATTTAGGTAAAGAAAAAACAATTCTCTTGGCTTGGGGGCAGAAGTCAGGAGGACGTAACCACGAGAAGTATAAGTACGCGGCGGAGTTATTAGAAGCGATGACGAGAGAACTTAACGGATTAGGCTTTAACGATGAAAACAACTGGGGATTAGGAGACGTAAAGGCTAATTAAAAAAGCAGCCTATAACTTGAGGTAAAAAAATTTCACTTCCATCAATAACTATGATGTCTGTGGAAGTCCGTAAGGGGGGGACGCTAGGTTAGACCAATACCTTATCAACACTAGGGCATTGCCTAGAATCAGCTCTTCTTCATAGCCTGATTCTGGAACGCCGAAACAGTAAACCGGAGCCGATAAACATCATGACGAAAAACGCATTCAGACCCAATACACCCAACACACCCATGAATGCTTCTACTCCTCTCACCTGGGGCTTGTTGATCATCAGTGCGAGCACGGGAACCAATGCCTGAGCGAGTGCTGTTGCAAACAACGCACGGGCCATTCCCTGTGGCCGTAAACGGGCGATGGTGGCACCGAGGATGAAGATGGCGAGCACTCCGAAATACATCAGGTTAACGGGGTTGTCCTCAGACCCGATGATACCAACGGCAAGGTTCATCCAGACGAGGAGGAGCGCGGCCGCGAGTGCAATGCCGACAGCGACTCGGTATGCCATAGTGCCCCCCGTATTCGCTACCAGTTCATAGGCCAGACCCGTGCCGAAGATGAGGGCACCGGCGACAATGAAGTCGGTCAGGTCCCAGACTACTTGATCGGTAAACAGCATCGCCACCAAGGGCAGCAGCAATATGAATGCTGTTCCGAGCGCCAGGTAAATAATGTTTCTGTTTTGCCTTATGAGGTATGTTATGTTCTCCCTCATAATTCCTGCGGATGTTTCGACGAACATCCAAACAGCGAAACTAAATAATCCTCGTCCTTCCTGTGCACGCTCTCGGAGAAGATCGGTGAAAGTTTGCTTCATTTCCTCGCCGAAGCGCTCATAGTAAGGCGAAGAGTAGAGACGAAGCAGTTTGGCATACCAGGAACGGTATCGTCGTATTAAGCGTTCAGATGTCATACGTAAAAGTATTCGGAAAGATCCGTTTTTGTTGAGCAACCATCAAGACGGAGCGGTATCGCTCCAATTCCTCCGCGAGTGCTTTTTTACCAAGCCCGGTGATTTCGTAGTAAATCCGCCGCTCGTCATCCATTTTTGGGTCTATCTTTTTGTCACTCTCACGTATCAATCCCGCCTCGCTCATGCGACCAATCGAGCCGTAGAGCGTTCCAGGCCCCATCTTTACCTTTCCCTGTGAATCATTCTCGACCTGCTTCATGATTTCATAGCCATGACGCTCCTGTGTGGAGAGTGCCAGAAGGATATGAAACACCGCTGGAGTAAGGGGTGTATTGGTTGTGTTCTTTTTAGCCATGCCTCATACTATTTAGCCATGCCTCATATTATATCCGTAACGGATATATGTCATCGGTATTAGAAAAGGTTTTCGGGGTCAAGATTGATAAAGATTCCTAATATCTCAACTTAAAACCAGTCAGGCTTCATCAAGGATTCACAAATAGGGGGTGACACCCCTCACCCCGGAGCGTAATAATAAGGCTAGTAGATGCACCCTGATGATCGAGAGAGCCGCCAAACGTGACTCTCTTATTTTTTTTTGGGGACAAAGCTTCAAAGTTCAGTAAATATACCATGTTCCAGACTATGCCTTTAGGTTAACTTCGATCAGAAGAACCTATGAGGCATTTTCGCTATGCCCGTAACCGAATCGAAGTTAACCGCAGTACTCGTGAAGGAAACCCGGAAGCGTCTGGGGTTAACTCAATTGCAGTTTGCCCAATCGTTAGAAGTGTCGTTTCAAAGCGTGAACCGTTGGGAACGGAGCAAGACAAAGCCTTTACCGATAGTTCTCAAGCAGATTGAGGTGATGGTAAAGGAGATGGGCGAGCGCGGTTCGGATTTGGTAGCGAAGTATTTTTCAGTTAATGAGAATTAATGTCGAGGCGTGAGTAGCAGCCCGCGTTACACAAATGTAGGCTGATGGCTGATTCCTGTGATGTTGGAAATTTAGTAGGAGATTTCATGGCTCAGACAGCAGCAGATAATTGGAATGAGAGCAGTTTCTTCGAGAGTGTTGAGGCTAAATTTGAGGAAAAAGTACCAGATTTCTCAAAAACTCTAAACATTGCCATTATTGGAAGAGTCAGTGCTGGAAAAAGTTCATTAATCAATGCTTTACTAAAGCGGAGTCGCAAAAAAGCATTGGCAGAAGTTGGTGCTGAATCGGGTGTAACCACGAATTTAAAAGTATTACGGCTAGATGAACGGGTCAGGTTGATAGATTCACCCGGTCTTGATGATGTCCGTTCTGAGAATAGTGATGTAACACGAGAATTCCTAAAACGTATTGACGTAGGAATTCTTGTAGTTTCTGGTTCTTCAGATGCTTCTCAGAAAAAGTATCTTGTAGACCTGCAAGAACACTGCGATTCTGTATTTATCGTACTCAACAAAATTGATGATTATGATAGGTTTGCTCGTCCTAATGGAGATAATCCAGCTTTGGAGAAGGTCGTAGATCAGTGGAAGCAAGACCTTCAAATACAAAAAATCTATCCAGTATGTGCATTTGGTTATGATCAAGACCTCCCTCCTGACATCCCACTAGATATTCGTGGTGTATATGGACTTCGGGAGGATATTGAAAATTTTTTAGCTTCAAAGGGAAAGGATTTACTCCTCGCCCGTCACATGGGTGACAAGGAATCATATGCAAAAAGCATTATTGCCGCTGCGCTCGTTGCAGTCACAGGTGAGGCATTTTTACCTGGAAGTGCAGCTTTTATCACGGCTACACAAGTTGCTGCGATCGCCTCTCTTTACTATCTGTACACAGGAGAAATTCTTTCTCCAAAAGCAGCTATAGCAATACTGCCTACCTTTATAGCTGAGTCGGCGAGAGGTAATCTATTCCTTTGGGTTCAATCGTTCCTCCCCCCGAATGGAATCACTAATCTTGCTGCCGCTGGCATTGCCATGAGTATTACTCTGGCAATGCTTACTACCGTCAAGTTTGTACTAGCAAGCGGGGCAAAACTTCAAGAAGAAGAACTTCTTAAGTCAAAATTCCAGTATTTTCGCAAGAAAGCTGAAAATTCCGTGAAAAATCTGGCTTTGTCAGAATGGAATGATCGAGAGGCTTGGAAGGGGATGATCGACGCAATAAATCAGTAGAAAGTATTCTGCCAACGAGAGTGATGGGCGATCGCCCCAGAGGGACACCAGTCGAAAGGGCTGTTCGCCTAATTTAGAATAGTTCAGCTAGCCACGAGGCGGCGAAACCTTGGGAAACGATAGAGTAACGTAACGATGCCAGCCAATTACACCGAGATTGAAAAGCGCCTTTGGGAAGCAGCGGATGAACTCAGGGCGAACTCGAAGCTCAAACCCTCTGAATACTCGGTGCCAGTGCTGGGGCTGATTTTCCTTCTCTACGCTGACTATAAGTTTGCTCTAGTTGAGCAGGAAATAGCGGCAGGTAGGATGAGCCGTCGGCGCACGGTGGGGAAGACAGATTACCAGGCAAAGGGGGCGTTGTTTCTGCCGGAGACTGCCCGTTTTGATTATTTGCTCAATCTGCCGGAAGCGGAGGATATTGGTGGGGCGATAAATGCGGCGATGAAGGCTATTGCAGATGAGAACGAAGAACTGGGCGGTGCTTTGCCTAGAAACTATAACAGCTTGGAAAAGCCGATTCTGCGGGAGTTGCTGAAAATCGTCAACCGGATTTCCAGAGAAGGGATTACTGAGGATGCGTTTGGGGAGATTTATCAGTATTTCCTGGGTAATTTTGCTCAGAAGGAAGGGCAAAAGGGGGGTGAGTTTTTTACTCCGACTTCCTTGGTAAAGCTGATTGTCGAGGTGATTGAGCCGGATTATGGCATGATTTTAGACCCAGCCTGTGGTGCTGGGGGGATGTTCGTGCAGAGTGCGGTGCGGATTCGCAATAAATTAAACCAAGACCCGAATAAGGTGATTAGTGTCTACGGGCAGGAGAAGGTAGACGGAACGGTGAAACTCTGTCAGATGAACCTGGCAGTACACGGGGTTTCGGGTTTACGCAATATCCGGCAGGGCAACACCTATTACGAAGATATTCACAACAGCGCCACTTATGACAAAGATGCTCAAGACAGCATCGGGGCGTTTGACTTTGTGATGGCGAATCCGCCATTTAATGTGAATGGGGTGGATCGGGAGAAGATAAAAGGCGACCCTCACTATCCCTTTGGCGTTCCTTCAACAGACAATGCGAATTATCTCTGGATTCAGTTATTCTACAGTGCTTTAAATCAGAACGGACGGGCGGGGTTTGTCATGGCAAACTCGGCATCGGATGCGCGGGGTTCTGAGTTGGAGATTCGCCGCCAGTTGATTGAAAAGGGGGCGGTGGATGTGATGATTGCGATCGGGTCTAATTTCTTCTACACGGTGACGCTGCCCTGTACGCTGTGGTTTTTGGACAGGGGGAAGGTGAAGACACCTCGCAAGGAGAAGGTGTTATTTATTGATGCGCGGCATATTTATCGTCAGGTTGACCGCGCCCATCGGGATTTTAGCGAACAACAGGTTGAGTTTATTGCCAATATTGTGCGGCTGTACCGAGGGGAAGCGGTAGAGGTGACGGGTGCTGAGTCCAAAATGTTGGCTGAGACGTTCCCAGAGGGGGCTTATCGGGATGTCGCAGGGTTGTGCAAAGTGGCGACGTTGGCTGAGATTGAGGCACAGGGATGGAGTCTCAATCCTGGGCGTTATGTGGGGGTAGCCCAACGCAAGGAAGCGGAGGATTTTGATTTTGCCGAACGGTTGGAAGAGTTGAATGAGGAGTTGGAAATCCTTAATGTTGAGGCAAGGGAATTGGAGGAGAGGATTGCTGAGAATGTGGCGCAGTTATTGAACTTGTAGGAGTGACCATGAATATTAGTTTAAAACCAGAACACGAACAATTCATTCAGTCTCAAGTGGCGAGTGGGAGATTTGCTAATCAGGAGGAAGTGATTGATATCGCTTTTCGCTTGTTAGAAAAGCTTTATGGTGAGTATGAACAATGGATAGAAGAAACGCGGAACAAGATTGATATAGGGATTGCAGAACTTGACCGAGGGGAAGGATTAGATGGGGAAACTGTCGTCGCGGGGATTTTAGAGAGATTTAAAAAAGCACGTCAAGAGCAAGAATGAGTCGTTATCTGATTTCACCTTCTGCGAGTCGGGATTTGAATGCTATTGCTGACTATTTCTTGACTAGGAATGTAGACGCTGGAGAGAGGTTATTTCATGAGTTCACTAAAAAGTGCCAGTACATAGCACAATTTCCCAACTTAGGTAAAAGTTACAGTTATCTTCGACCTTCCTTACGGGGGTTGCCTTTAGATGGATACATTATTTTCTATCGAGTTGTTGAAGATGGGGTTGAAATTGTGCGGGTGGTGAGTGGTCGTCAAGATTTAGAATCCTTGTTTTCTGAGTCGGATGATGGATGAGGCAAAGGAATGAGTGAAACTAAACAATTACCAGTCGCAATTCCCAAGGAAGAAATAGAGCAATTTTGTCAGCGTCACCATATCCGCAAACTGTCTTTATTTGGTTCGGTGTTAAGGGATGATTTTACACCGGAGAGCGATATTGATTTTTTAGTAGAGTTTGAGCCGAGAAAAACTCCGGGTTTCTTTAAGATTGTCAGTATGGAAATGGAACTTTCTGAACTGTTAGAGGGGAGAAAGATAGATTTAAGAACTCCTAATGAGTTGAGTATTTATTTTCGAGACAGAGTGATGGATGAGGCTGTGGTGCAGTATGACAGCAATTGATGATTTAACTCGCTTGATGCAAAAACATAAAAAAGACGGTTGGCGCAAAGTCAAACTAAAAGAAGTCTGCCGTGAAATTACAGTTGGTCATGTAGGATCGATGGCAAAAGAATATGTTGATGAAGGTATTCCTTTCTTACGTTCTCAGAATATCTTGCCATTTAGCCTTGAATTATCCTCGGTTAAGTACGTTACACCTGAGTTTCACGGCAAGCTGAGGAAGTCAGCCTTGTCACCAGGAGACGTTGCAGTTGTAAGAACAGGCTATCCTGGCACCGCTTGTGTTATTCCCTCTAAGCTTTCTATATCTAACTGTGCAGACTTAGTTATTATTCGCCCATCAGAAGAAGTTAATGCGAAATATCTTACTTGCGTTTTTAATTCAACTTGGGGACAAGGGACAATAGCAGGAACCTTAGTCGGAGTAGCGCAGCAGCATTTCAATGTTAGTGCTGCAAAGGAGATGGAAGTCAATCTTCCACCTCGCCAAACTCAAGACAAAATTGCAGCGATTATTTACAACTATAACGACCTAATCGAGAACAACACGAGGCGGATAGAGATACTGGAAGAGATGGCGCGATCGCTCTACCGCCAGTGGTTCGTCAACTTCCGCTTTCCTGGACATGAACAGGTGAAGATGGTTGATTCAGAATTTGGGCTGATTCCTGAAGGTTGGGAGGTAACATCTATAGGAAATCATATTAATACTCAAAAGGGTTATGCCTTTAAAAGTATTTGGTATCAAGAAGAAGGGATAAAGATTGTTAAAGTTTCAGATTTTACTAATGATTCTATAGATATTAGTAAATTAGTCAGTATTTCTGAAGAAATAGCAGGGCAATATAAAAAGCATGAACTTGAGGCTAATGACATTATTATTCAAACTGTGGGTTCCTGGGCTTCAAATCCTCAATCTGTAGTTGGCAAAGTAATTAGAGCTCCTAAAATTGCGGCGAAAGCATTGCTTAATCAAAACGCTGTAAAGGTAATTCCAAAAGAATCAATTAATCAAGTTTTCCTTTTTTATAGCCTTAAAAATGAACGGTTCAAAAGTTATATAATTGGCTGCGCTCAAGGTGCTGCTAGCCAAGCCAGTATTACTCTTGATGCCATTAGAGAATTTGAGGTTTTACTACCGCCCATTAGTTTGCTCAATTCTTTTGATAGTTTTGTTCAACCCGTGTGGGCTTTAATAAATAATTTAGAGGAGAAAAAAAATAATCTTCGTTACACTCGTGACTATCTACTACCCAAAATCATCTCAGGTGAGATTGACCTAGAAAAATTTGAAAAAAATTTGGAAGGAGTAGCATAATGCAGATATCAGGAATAACAATTTCCCAGTTAGCACTAATTATAACTGGGGATAGCAATATTTCACCTTACAGAAGTCGTTACCAACTTATAGACTTTTTTCAGGAAATTGATTCAGATAATGCTGATAGAGAACATTTATCTAGACGTGAATATACCGAGTGCAAAATAAAAGAAGCCAATGGAACTTCTAATTTACCTATAGTTTTTCGTAATGCTTTAGACCCCAGAAACTTTTTAGAAACAACGTTTGAACTTGAAGAAGTTGTAAAAAAGCTAAATGTTTTTTTAGAATATGACAAATATAAAATTGTAAAAATAGGCGAATTCTACGAAGTCAAGGATAACCGAGGTATGGCTGTTGAGCTTGAATTACCATTTGAAGGCTCAACAGAAATAAGCCACGTTTTCATTGAAGAGCAAATCCAGAAATGTGAGCGAAAAATTAGAGAAGGTGATTTTGACGGTGCTATTACAAATGCTCGTTCATTGTTAGAAGCAGTCTTGCTATATGTAGAAAAGAAATTAAGTCAATCTCCTCCTGAGTATGATGGCAAATTACCTAAGCTATATACTCGTGTACAAGAATTACTCAACCTTGAACCATCAAGAAAAGACATTTCTCAAGCTTTAATTCAGATGCTTCAAGGTTTAACTAGCGTTGTTTCAGGTTTAGCTGGAGTAAGTAATATGATGGCTGATAGACACGCTAGAAAATATAAGCCAGCAAAACATCACGCTGTTGTATCTGTGAATGCTTCAAAAACAGTAGCAGATTTTATTTTTGAAACTTTCTCCTATCAATTGAGTAAGGGAAGTATTGGTCTTCAGACTAGTCAGACAATATCAGCAGATGAGGCAGCAGATCCAGGAATATCTAAATCATGACCCCACCTCACCCCGACTCAGAAGAAGCCCTAGAACTCGAAACCATCGCCCTATTTGAACAACTCGGCTACACCACCGCCAACTGCTACAACGAATGGAATAGCGGCACCAGCACATTAGGGCGAGAAACCAGAAGCGACGTAGTGCTAATCTCCAAACTGCGCCCAGCCCTCGAAAAACTCAACCCCCACCTCCCCAACCAAGCCATCACCCTCGCCATTGAAGAACTCACCCGCGACAGAAGCGCCCTCACCCTCGCCAGCGCCAACCGGGAAATTTACGATCGCCTCAAAGATAGAGTAAAAGTTACCTACCGCAACGACGAGGGCGAAGACGTAACTGAAAACGTCACCGTCATCGACTGGCAAACCCCCACCAACAACGAGTTCTTCCTCGCCTCCCAATTCTGGATAGCCGGGGAAATGTACACCCGCCGCACCGATTTAATCGGCTTTATTAACGGTATTCCCCTCATCTTTATCGAACTCAAAGCCTCTAGAGAACGAGTCGAATTCGCCTACCAAAACAACTTCTGCGACTACCGAAAAGAAATCCCCCAACTGTTCTGGTATAACGGCATTGTCATCCTCTCCAACGGCAGCATTAGCAAAATCGGTAGCCTCACCGCCACCTGGGAGTACTTCTCAGACTGGAAGAAAATCAACAGTGAAGGTGAAGCAGGAATCATCTCCCTCGATACGATGATTCGCGGCACCTGCGACAAAACCAAACTCTTAGATATCGTCGAAAACTTCACCTTATTTAGCGAAGAACAAGGCGGCTTAATCAAACTCGTAGCCAAAAATCACCAGTATCTCGGTGTTAATAATTGCCTAGAAGCCGTGCAAAACATCCGAGAAAACCAAGGCAAACTCGGAGTATTCTGGCACACCCAAGGCAGCGGCAAAAGCTTCTCCATGCAGTTTTTTTCCCAGAAAGTTCACCGCACAGTTGAGGGAAACTGGACGTTTGTAATTATCACCGACAGAGACGATTTAGACGACCAAATCTACAAAAACTTTGCCAAAACAGGTGCCGTCACCGAACCCGAAAAAGAAGTCAGGGCAAAGAGTGGCGAACACCTCAAACAACTCTTGACAGAAGACCATCGTTATGTGTTTACCTTAATACAAAAATTCCGCACTAAAAAAGGCGAGAAATACCCCAAACTCTCCGATAGAGATGATGTAATTGTGATTGCCGACGAAGCGCACCGTTCCCAATACGATAGCTTCGCCAGAAATATGCGAACCGCATTACCCCAAGCAGGATTTATCGGCTTCACTGGCACACCCCTACTCGTGGGAGAAGAAGCCACGCGGCGCGAATTTGGCGACTACATTAGCATCTACAACTTCCGCCAATCCATCGAAGACGGCGCAACGGTTCCCCTGTTTTATGAAAACCGCATCCCCCAACTGGAACTGACTAATTCTGAACTCAACGAAGAGATTACCGATGCCATCGAATCAGCCGATTTAGATGAGGCACAAGAGAATAAACTGGAACGGGAATTTTCGCGGGAATATCACCTGATAACGCGAGAGGAACGCTTAGACGAAATCGCCCAAGATATTGTCACTCACTTTTTAGGACGGGGATACCAGGGCAAAGCAATGGTAGTCTCCATCGATCGCTTCACGGCTGTCAAAATGTACAATAAAGTCCAGTACTATTGGCAGCAGCAGTTAACCGAGTTACAGAACCAACTCACCACCGCCAGAGAGAGTGAACGCGAACAGCTAACCGCGAAGATTCAGTACCTAGAAGAAACCGACATGGCGGTAGTCATTTCCTCCTCCCAGAATGAGGAAGAAGCGTTTAACAAAAAAGGCTTAACAATTAAACCCCACCGCCAGCGTCTCGCCAAAGAGAAACCGGGACTGGACGTAAAATTCAAAGATGCCAGTAACCCGCTGCGAATCGTCTTTGTCTGCGCCATGTGGATGACAGGCTTTGACGCCCCCAGTTGTTCCACCATTTACCTGGACAAACCAATGCGGAACCACACCCTGATGCAAACCATCGCCAGGGCAAATCGGGTATTTGGGGAAAAGGTAAACGGGCTGATCGTAGACTATATCGGCGTGTTCCGCGACTTGCAAAGGGCGTTAGCGATTTACGGTTCCGCATCCGGTGGCGGTGTAGAAGCAGGCGATACCCCGGTACAATCCAAGGAAGCCCTGGTGGAGAAATTGAGAAAGGCGATCGCAGATACTCTACAATTCTGTAGCGATCGCGGCATCAACTTTGACCAAATCCAAACCACTACCCAAGCCTTTGCCCGTACCAAGCTATGGAATGATGCCGTCGAAGCCATCCTCGTGAACGACGATTCCAAGCAGCGGTATCTGGCACTCACTCAGAACGTCACCAAACTCTACAAAGCCATTCTCCCAGACCCATCAGCGGGTGAGTTCAATCCCACCTTATATGCCTTTGGTGAAATCACCAAGCGCATCAGAAACCTGGCTTCCCCGGTGGACATTTCCGAAGTCAAAGCCGCCGTTGAGGAAATTCTGGACGAGTCCATCGGTACGTTAAAGTATGTCATCCCCGAATCCAACCAACTCATCGACCTCAGCCAAATTGACTTTGACGCCCTCAAGGCCCAGTTTGACAAGGGGTACAAGCACACGGAAGCCGAGAAGCTAAAAGGGGCAATTAGCATCCAGCTAACCCAGATGGTACGCCTCAACAAAAGCCGGATGAATTATCTGGACAAGTTCCAGCAGATGATTGATGAATACAATGCTGGTTCTCGTAACGTGGAAACCTTCTTTACCGAGTTGGTGGAGTTTGCCCAGGAACTGAAGGTTGAGGATAAACGTGCGATCGCAGAGAATCTGGAAGAAGAAGAACTGGCAATTGTTGACCTGCTGACGAAGCCAGATATTACCTTAACTGAGAAGGAGAAGCTGGACGTTAAGAAGGTGGCAAAGGAACTTTTGTCAACCCTGAAGCAAGAAAAATTAGTACTGGACTGGCGCAGACGGCAGAAGACGAAAGCAGAAGTTAAAGTTGCGATCGCAGACATTTTAGACCAACTGCCGGAAAGCTATTCAACTGACGTGTATGAGCGCAAGTGCGAAGAGGTGTATCATCACGTCTATGAGTCGTACTCTGGGGCAGGACGCAGTATTTACAATACAGCGGCTTGAGGGGGATGAGTCATTTTATTTTCTAACAATATCGATTGGTAATAACAAGGTATCTTCTATTTTCTGCCGTACCTCACGACTCACATAACAATCGCTATTTAGGCAATCAACAAGTAGCTGATTGGCAGAGTAATACTGAGACAACAGTTCCAACTGTGGTTGAGTGAACTGCCAATCATGCCCAATATTTCGCTGTTCAATCATCACATCATTTAGCTGCTTAATCCAATTTTGACCATTAACTTGCCACCATTGCAGGTATATCTCATTACTCTCTTCACTGTTGTTTAAATTAGGCAGTTGAGCTTTTAGTTCTTGCAGAGGGTGCTGTAGTTCAGCTTCGAGGGCGCTGTCGAGGGCGCTGGTGAGGGCGCTGTCGAGGGCGCTGGTGAGGGCGCTGGTGAGGGCGCTGGTGAGGGCGCTGTCGAGGGCGCTGTCGAGGGCGCTGGTGAAGGCGCTGGCGAGGGCGCTGGCGCTGTCGAGGGCGCTGTCGAGATCGAGGGCGCTGTCGAGATCGAGGTCGAGGTCGAGGTCGTCGCGGGTGAGGGCGCTGGCGTTGGTGAGGGCGCTGTCGATGACGCGGGTGAGGTCGCTGTCGAGGTCGAGGTCGTCGCGGGTGAGGACGTGGGTGAGCATGTGGGCGATGTTCCTGGTGATGGCGAGGGCGCGAGTGCTGGCGAGGTCGCTGTCGAGGGCGAGGGTGAGGTCGCTGTTGAGGGCGAAGCTGCTGGCGAGGGTGCTTTCAAGGTAAAAAGCCCGCACAGAGGCTGGTTTATAAGCCACTTTCATAGATAGGGATTTTTGTTTTAACCAGGAGAGAAACTCTTGTATTTTTTTGTCTGAAGCTACGAGTTCATCCGTCTTATCTTTCATCGATAGCAATAAATCACCCGCATCAGATAACATACCAACGGCTAACAGAAAGACTTCCCGCCAACGCTTTTCAGTGATGTGATTCGCTAGGATTTTCAGTTGCTCTAAAGCTTGTAACGCTGGGGTATCAACGATTTTCTTAGCCGTAAAATATTCCTGGAACGTTAAGTGAGAGAAGGAATAAATACCTCGTGCGCGTTCTACCAGTAATCCATGTTGAGCTTCGATGGACTTCAGTACTGCTTCACTGTCTAACCGTAATGCCTCTGGGTCAGTTTTGGCTTCAGGCAAATTCCGAATGTAATCGCTAATATAGCGTTCGATATCTCTTTGCTTGAAGAAGTAATCCTTGCGTTTGAATGTAGTCCAGGCAACATCACTCAGTAAATCTTCTTTATGCCGAACTGATAGTTTTTTGTAGATTTCATCTCGTTTAATTCCACGCTTGCTGTCCCATTTTCTCAACAGGGTGTGAATTGCCCTGTTATATAACTCGGCGCGGTCGGATGGGAAATCGCCAGAATCCTCAAACTCTAAGCACAGCAAGGTCAGCAGCAAAGGATTGGTAGCTAATTCCTTAATGGGCTGGTTTGACTCCAACTCTTGTACAAATTGTTCAGCTACCTCTAATTCTTCCTTACCAAACCATTTATTAACAAATGTTTTAATTTGCTCATCATTAAAATCAGCGACTTCTACTTCAACAAATTGTTCAAGGGTATATTCCCTTGCTGCAATTCGACAGGTGATGAGAAACTGATTCGTGTGATACTGAGTAGAAAATTCTTTAATCTCTTGTAGAACTCGGTCGCTATCCTCTTCTCTAACTTCATCTAGACCATCGAGTAAAATCAAGGCTCTGCCTTGATTGATGAATTCCGATATTGGAGTATTCGTTATGGACTCTTTAGTAAACTCGTGATTTATGAATTCTAATAAGCTTAGTTTTTCACTGTTTTCAGCAAACTGCTTAAGGGTAATAAACAATGGAACTCGGTCGGATTGAAATTCAGCACAGATACATTGAATCGCCAGGTATTTCAGGAATGTTGTTTTCCCAGCTCCTGGTTTTCCCAAAACCATTAACTTAGGGTAACGATTTACGGCATCTAGTCCTGGTACTCTCTGTTGAGTTTGACCTAACCCACAACGATTGAAGTCTTCTTTCTCTGGGTCAAAAGCTTGCAAGAGGTCAGAAAGATTCAACCGTGTGCGCCCAGTAATTTTCTCCAGAATGTTGACATCAGTGTAAATATCATTTAACCCAATGGGCTGTTCCATATCCAGCACGCGCATTTTGCCGCAGCGTTCTTGAATAAGAGGCTTGACTTTTTCGCGTATCTCCTGCACTAAGGCATCTATATCTTTATCGCTATTTAAAGTCTCATTAATTGCAGAAGGATGAGTTTTTTGATATTCCCCAATCAGAAAATCACGTAATCTGTGAAATTTACCTGGACCCTTACCACCTATGCTGAACTTGTTGTAGACCCCAGTCATGCGAGTGCGGAAAGCTGCTGGAGAAATGTGGAGAGACTTAGCGGCATCCGATTCATCCCCCTTGATACTAAATCGCTGAACAAACGCCTGCTTTTGCTCCGGGGAAAGCTCGTATTTCTTAGCCAACTGATTGAGAAAATCCTCTGGTAGCAGGTGCATTCGCTAATCT
>NC_019742.1 GCF_000317515.1 Allocoleopsis franciscana PCC 7113
ATACCACGTTATAGTAAATACAAATCAATTGTAAAACTGGGGTATGACAAGGAGTATCCTAGTCAAAAGTCAGAATTCATATTGGTATTGCACCCTTTGTCGTCAAGAGCGAGGGAGAGAAAGATACAAAGCCGATGGCGCTTAATATCAAATCCAATCACCCAATCAGGAGTAAACCCAATGAAAATCAGAGGAATTTTACGGGGTAAAACCATTGAGCTTTTAGAAGCAATCCCTGTTCCAGATGGACTAGAAATTTTTATCGAGATTCCAGATAATCTATTAATTGAACGAGATGAAAGGTGGGAACAGCTACAAGCAGTGATTGGAGCCTGGAAAGATGATGATGAAATTACAGGGATTTTTAATGAGATAGATAGAGAGCGTCATGCCGATTTAGGAGAATTTATAAACTTTGATGACTTGAATTGATACTCTCATGTACTTGCTCGATACTAATATCTGTATAGCGATTATTCAGGGAAAATCATCTGCTGTCGCTCAGTTTCAGCGAAAATACCAGGAATGTTATCTCTCGACGCTTGTTCTCGGAGAACTCTATAAAGGCGTGTATTGTTCGAGTCGAGTTGAGCAAAATCTGCTCGTACTCAATCAATTTGCCAACCAGCTACCCAAAGTTAACTTCGATGAGAATGCGGCTAGAGAATTTGGCAAAATCCAAGGAGAACTCAGACAAATAGGCAGACCTACCGGACAGCTTGATGCCATAATTGCAGCAGTTGCCCGTTCTCGAAATGATACTTTAGTTACTAATAATACACGTCACTTTATCAATATTACAAACTTACAGCTTGAAAACTGGTTGGAACCTTGACATATATAGCATTCTTAAATAATTTGTGAACACAAGACTTCTGAATTTTTAAAAGAAGTCAGAGCGCTGAAGACTTCTATTGAGGAATAGAAAGAACAATTCTATTGGGAATGCTATCAAATAAATGGCAGGAAAGGTAACTTTTGGCTATGAAATACACAGAAGAAGAATTTAAAAAGCTATTAGAAGGACTCTCAAATGACCTTCTCAACGCAAGCCATCATTTCAAGCTCTACATAAATTTACAAGATGCACTTTCTAAATATGAAAGAGAAATAAATCAATGTGTAGCCTTTTGGGGATTAACAATTGATGCTCACAGAGAGATAAGTATTTTAAATCTATGTAGAGCCTATGACCATAACCCAAAGAGCTTAAGCCTTAAAGAACTGATTCAGATAATTCAGGGAAATACTGAGCTTTTTGATATCTCTAAATTCCGAGAGCGCTTGAAAGATAATGTGTATGTTGATTCTCTCGCTAAAACTCAAAGAGAACCGACAACAGAGCAACTTGTAGAAGACCTTTCTTTTGTTAGTAATGATAATCCTTTAGTCAAAAAGTTAACGATTTTGAGGGGAAATGTTATTGCTCATACAAATAAAGGTCAAGTCCTGTCTCCCAAGAGTAATCCCGACCCACTCACTTGGGCAGAAGTCGAATTGCTTATTAGCAAAGGACTAGAAATTTACAATAAATATTGTTCACTATTTTATGCTCAAACTCATTCTTCTACTTTGATAGGGGAAGATGATTACAAACAGGTTTTAAAATACATAAGGCTAGGAATGAAAGCCCTAAAATTTACTAATCAAATACAGCAAGATTTTTCTTATTAATGCCTTTATTGTTTCGCAAAAAATCCTGGCGCATCAGCTACTCCAGCAATGAGAACAATCCCATTGCCGACTTCTATATTCCGGCATTAGAATGCGCCGTCCAATACGATCGCAAATCCGGCTTCTTCAACAGTGCCATCTTGAGCAAAGTCGCCCGTGGCTTAGGGGCAATGCTGCACAACGAGGGGAAAATGCGGCTAATTATGGGCTGTCAGTTTAGCCCCCAAGACTTGCAAGCCATTCAACAAGGTTACGAACTGCGAGAGGCATTACTCACTCGCCTCGATGCCGAACTCAACCCCCCTGAGAACTTCGCCCAACTCAAACACTTCGAGATTCTCAGTTGGCTAGTGGCTAACGGTTACTTAGATATTAAAATAGCCGTACCGCTCAAAAACAATGGGATACCGGAAGAAAGCCACACCCAACTCGACCCCTATCACATTTTCCATGAAAAAGTCGGCATTTTCACCGATTCTCAAGGCAACCAATTAGCCTTCAGCGGTTCCAACAACGAATCCCTCAGCGGTTGGGAAAGCAACGTCGAATCGTTCCACGTTTACTGTAGCTGGGAAGGTGGGCGAGACTCAGAACGAGTCAACGAGGAACTCTTCCGCTTTGAACAACTCTGGAACAATTTAGCCCCCAACGTCCGAGTCTTTGATATACCAGAAGCCGTTCAGCAAAAGCTGCTGCGCTACACCCCGGCAACCAAACCCACTTGGAACAAACAAGCGGAATTCGATACCAGAACCCTGCCGAAAAATGGAGACAAGGAAATCAAGACGCAATCGCCCCAAGAAGTGGAAGCGTCTCACTCCCTAACACCTGAACTAACGTCGGACACTGAAACCAACGGGCAAGATGGCCTGACTACGGATACACCTGCCATTTCCGAAGCCCAATGGGAACGAGAACGCCAAGCTTTTGCCCAGCTTGCTAACTTGCATCAACACCCCGGCTGCTTGGACTTCTGCCTCAAATCCATTCCCATTACCCCCTGGCCTCACCAAACCAAGGTACTCCGCCGAGTCGCCCAGGAGTTCCCCCGCAGTTTCCTCATTGCCGATGAAGTTGGACTGGGGAAGACAATTGAAACTGGCTTGATTCTGCGTTACCTGCTGGTAAGCCAAAAAGTGAAGCGCGTCTTAATCCTCGCCCCTGCCAGCGTCCAACCCCAGTGGCAGGAAGAACTGCGAGAAAAGTTCAACCTTCACTTCTGGAGTTACGCGCAAGGGGGATTAACTGACCCTTACGGCAATACCGTTTCTACAGTTACCAACCCCTGGAATACCAAAGACTTGGTTCTCGCCTCCAGTCATCTAGTACGCCGCGAACAACGGATGCAGGAACTATTGGATGCAGACTCATGGGATTTAGTGGTGTTAGATGAAGCCCACCACGCACGACGCAAAAGCCCTCAAGCCCGTAAAGACACTCCTAATCGGCTGTTAGAGTTAATGGGGCAACTCAAAGAAAAGACACGCGCCCTGGTGCTGCTGTCTGCTACCCCAATGCAGATTGACCCGATTGAAGTCTTTGACTTACTCCACCTGCTAGGGCTTCAGGGAGACTGGTCTTACGCTGATAACTTCTGTGATTATTTTGCTACTTTACCTGTTCCCCCAGACCGCTACACCCTGGAATTCTGGCAGCAGATGTCTGTGGATTACTTCAAGTGCGGCGGTAAGTCCTGCGATCGCTTGCAGCAGTATTTAGAGAGGCGGGATCGCTTTATCACTTACAAACTACAAAATGTCTGGAAAGACGGTCAAAAAATAGTAAACCACAAACAGTATCTCGCCGACGAACCCTTTATTACCACCTCGCGGCAGTACCTCACCGTCAACACTCCTCTCAAAGACTTAATGTTCCGCCACACCCGCGATACTCTACGGCAGTATTATCGCCTGGGTTTGCTAGACCGAGACATTCCCCAGCGGGACGTGCGGGACGATGCCATTAGCCTAGAACCGAACCGAGAAGTCCCTTTATATCGCGCCGTCAGCGAGTACGTGCGAAACTTCTATCGTCTCGCCCAAAAGCAGGAACGCAAGGCGTTAGGCTTCTTGATGACTTTGTACCGCAAGCGACTTACCAGTTCGTTTTACGCTATCCGCGAATCCTTGCAACGCCGCTTAGATTCCCTACTAACGGAAACTGGCAGCAGTATCACCAACGATGATTTGAGTGATATAGACGAGGCAGATGATGCCGTAATTGCTGGGTTGGAATCCTACTTGGAACCCGTAGACCCCAGAGAGATTGAATATCTCGAAGACTTACTACGTCAGTTTGAGAATACGGGGGAAGACAGCAAGCTGTCCCACTTAATCGACACTCTGCGCCGGGAACTGATTGAGCGGGAGAGTGCAATTATTTTCACCCAGTATACTGACACGATGGACTACCTGCGGGAGTCACTGCGGCAGCTTTATGGAAATCAAGTGGCGTGTTACTCCGGACGCGGCGGAGAGTTGTACCGGGGAAGCGAGTGGTGCATTCTGCCCAAAGAACTTATCAAACGTCAGTTCCGAGAGGGTGAAATTAAAATTCTGCTGTGTACGGAATCAGCATCCGAGGGCTTGAACCTGCAAACCTGCGGGGTGTTAGTGAATTACGATATGCCCTGGAACCCAATGCGAGTTGAGCAGCGGATTGGGCGCTTAGACCGAATCGGGCAGATTTATCCCACGGTTAAGATTCACAATTTCTACTATGACGGCACAGTAGAGGCGAAAGTGTATCGGAAATTACGCGATCGCATCAATGCTTTTGCCACTGTCGTCGGCAACCTGCAACCGATTCTGGCTCAAGTTCCTACGTTTATCGAGCAAGCGGTAATGAGTGCTGACCCCCAAGAAGAGGATGTTCTGATGTCCGAATTCGACGAGGTACTCAACACTCCACCCCTACGTCCTGCGTTAGAAGAGATGGTGGCAATGGACGTGGAGGCTGACTTGGAAGACATCCGCAAGCCAATTACCCCGGCTCCTGTTACACCAGAGACGATTGAGCAGTTATTTACGACTTCAACAATTTTAAGGTCTTGTGGTGCATTGTTTGAACGCCAGAGCGATCGCACCTGGGAGCTTACTTACAAAGGGCGGAACGTAAGCGTTACTTTTTATCCAGAGGTATTTGATGAAATGCCTTCGCTGCGGTTGATGAGCTTTGGGGAACCATTATTCGAGGAGTTGCTTGAGAATGGCATCACAAAGACAAAAAACTGAGCGCTTTATTTGGCGGCTGTTTCTGGATATCGTATTCCCGCTTCTTCCCGACAGAGGGAGACGCAAAAACCACTGGCTTACAGAAATGAGTGCAAGTTTTAAGGGTGGTCCTCACTGAGGTTCCTCAGACGACCACCCTACAAGCGTGCCTATAAAGGCTTATCTTCCTATGCTATCGCTCCGCTCACCCAACCGTGGGCAAATACCCATTTCCCGAATGTTCTCCAGCTTATGTCTAGTAACAATTAGTGATAACTCTTCTCAATAAGGCGGTAGGTGCCGAGAAACTTACTCTTCATGAGAACGAAATTGCAGGGGTTGCAGGTTTTATTCAACGAAACCGGGATTTCGTGTAGTAGGCTGGAACCTAGAACTGGTAAGGGTTATGAAGGTTAACGGCAACGGACAGGGGAAAGTATTGTCACAAAGCGAGTTGCGACAATTATTTACCGAAGGGCTTGTGACCCCACGGGATAGAGCGCTATTTGGCATCTGTTTATTTACTGGCTGTCGGGTCAGTGAAGCTTTAGCTCTCCAAACCACTGATATAAAAGGTGGAATGCTGACCTTCAGGAAGTCTACCACCAAAGGGAAATTAAAAACCCGCGTGGTTGATATCCAGCCGGGACTGGCTTCACTATTGGAAGCGTACCAACCCAAAAAACCTGGCAACTTCTTCCCTGGTAGGTGTCCAGGTCAACCGATGACTCGCTTCATGGCGGATAAGATTCTTAAGAAAGCTTGCGAGCGCATCGGGGTGGTCGGCGTTTCCACCCACTCATTCCGCAGAACAGCTCTCACCCAGATGTGCAATGCCGGAATACCCCTTCGCCACATCCAGGAGATATCTGGACACAACGACCTAGCAACCTTGCAGCGATATCTGGAAGTGTCCCCAGACCAGAGGAAGAAAGCTGTCTCGGTCATTGGTTTTTAACTTCCATGAACGACCTAAGACCGAAAAGTTTTGCGAGCGCTGGTTGTCCCAGATTAACCCGACAAAATTTGAGGACTGTTCCTTGTGTTATTTTAATACCCAATGCGTCAAACTAAGGTAAGGCGCTTTATTGCACCTGCAATAGCTCTCTTTTTGCGATTAAAAACGGTAAACATTGTCATCCACCCAATGCAATGGGGCAGGTGTACAACTCCATAACTCTTGCGATAGGGTATGAACCCGAATTTTTATTGCCTCGATTTCGTTATCGGTCAAAGCATTTACGTTGGCGTTTTGAGGTATAGTCATGGGTTTTATTTAAAACAAAGACGTTAATTTAAAATTTAACCCCCAGCTAACGCCAGGGGTTTTAGTTTGGGGTTAGAGGGTATCGATTAGCTAATTATCTTTACGGTTAAATGATGGTGAAAATGTTCTCGTAATCCTTTAGCATCGTTTCCCGTAAACTTAAGCGATTCTGTCTCCAGTTCACCCCATTCCTTCTTATTTCCTAAATTAGCCGTAATTACTTTTCCGGCAAACCTTTGAAGGTAAATGACAACTTCATCGTTTGAAGATTCTAAATCAACGTAAACGATGTACTCCGAGTTTATTACGTAGCGACCTACTTTAATTAGGGTCATTTTTTATCCTCATTACAAGTACTCTCTAAACTTTTCCCTAAACGCCTCTGCAACATTAGGGGGTACAAGATGATCTACTTTACCCCCAGCCAGTTAAGTTTTTTCATTTTTCGTCTTCGCCTACGTAATTTCATTCGTGGTCATATTTGTGGTTAAATCGGCCTCCCGTAGTCCCCTGCCCGTAGCGTTAACGTACTATTTTATTAACGGTAGCCCACGACGTATCTTTTAGAAGTAGGACGGTAAACGTTGGCTTTTTAATTAGCATTTGCGTTTTCTATTCCCCAATTGTTTTCGTCGTTAAACCCTAATCCGTTAAGTTCACGAATCATCGCTTCCAGTAACTCCGCAGCGTACTTATATTTCTCGTGGTTACGTCCACCCGACTTCTGGCCCCAGGCTAGAAGAATCGCTTTTTCCTTCCCTAAATTTTGGGAGAGTAACGCCCTTAGCATTAGAAGCTTCCCGTCGCGGTCTAAGCCATCTAAAAGGGGTGGAAGCGTCTCGGAAGCTTCCGGGTTTAGGGCTTCCGCTATTTGCGTCAAAAACTCTTCCAGCCTCGTATCGCAAGGCTTCCGGGCGTCTTCCACGCTTTCATCCGTAAGCTTCCGCACCGTTTGGGTGGTTTCCTCGGAAGGAGGTGTGGAAGGAGTAGTTTCTGTTAGTTGAGGTAAAGGAGTTTCGTCAGAAGTAATATCCTTAACGTCTCGCTTCCAATCTGTTAAGTCAGGTATTCGCACTGGATATTTCCCTACCATGCAACACGGAATTGATTTGCCTTCACGGGTACGTTGTTGGCTTTGACGTTCTAGTTCACTTAAAACGGCTGTCCAATACTCGTAATCGTCGCTATCCTTGCGACACTGATTCCGCAGTGATTTGGCGTAGTCAATAGCGAATTCACCTAAACGAATATCGGTAAAACATTCCGACAAATCAGACTCACCCTCAAACCCCCAAGACGCTACGTTTTCGCCTTGAGCCAAAGCAATTAATCTTAACGCTGATTCACGCGCTACGGTGATAATATCTTTCATCATGGCCTTGGCAGAGGGAGCTACTTCAATAGTTTGTTTCGTCTCTGGGTCACGTTCCTTAATTGACTTGACGTTAGTGTTAATCAGTCTCCATTCGTCTACTACGAAATTGGTAATTTCAAACGTCTGACCTTGTTCCATTAGGGGATAACGTCGATACATTTCCGCGTGAATCCATTGCAGTTTTGACCTGATAACCTCATAGTCAAACCACAATCCATAAACTTTAAGCCCGACCCAGTTCCATGACTTCTTCTTGGGCGTAATGACGAAGCGCTCGCCCCCTAACGTATCGAGTAGCCAGTCAACGAAGGTGGTCTTGCCGATACCCGTACCCCCAATGACGCGCAGGTGGGCAAATTTATCAGGTTCAGTGCGTAGGCGCGTAAAGTCAAAAAGTTTAACGTTAATGTTTTGGGTTAAAACTTCCACTGCTGGTGTTTGCGTGATTGGAGTTTCAGTTTCACCCTCTACGTTTTGGGCTACGGTTTGGAGTCTTTGCGTCGGTTCGCGTTCATCCACCAGTGGTAGCGTCTTGGGGAGCTGGGGAACTACAGCCGTGCGGCGAGCTTCACTCACAGCGGTTGAAACGTAGTGGTTAACTTCATCGCCGGACATCAAATCTCTACGAGCGTGGAACTGACCGCAGACGTGGCGGTATAAATCAAAACGGACTTTTGGGGGTGCCGAGCTAAGGATAGCCGCTATCTCCCCGAAACGATAATTTACGATTAACGCTTCATCCTTTTCCGCTTCACTTAAGTACTCAATTTGGTCTTCCAGCGGGTGCCTTTGGGTAGCCTGCCCTCCTTCCATGACGCTCAGGATATCGCCAAGCTTTCCCCGATACATGGGGATAAGTCTGATGCTTCCCGTATCTTGAAATTCCTGAAAAATAGTGTAAACGTAACCCAAAGCTCCTATCGTTAAAGGTAGCCAAGCTAAAGGGTTGGAAGACATCACCACAGACGCACCTACGGTGATTGCAGACGCTAATTTAGACGCCTCGCAGTCCTTGGCTATCTCTTTACTTTTATCTAAAAGTATTGCCCCTCTACGCCTCACCCAAACGTCTACATCGCCCCGCTCAAGTAAAGATAATGGAGCAAATTCGTTAGGGTTAAAATCAGGGGGTAAGGTGTTATCGTAAGTCATGCGTTAATGCCTCTTTTTCATTTAAAAGCGCCCTCGCCTCGTTAAAAGGTTAGGGCGCTAGTTCGCATTGATGGGTTTTAGTTGTGGCCGTTAGCGCGTCGCCATAAGGCGTAACCTACTTCGCCAGCTAGTATCGTACAAGCGTTATATCCAACCATTCCCAATAAGAGTAATGGGGGTTGACCTAATGGATTGCGAGAGACAAATGCTGAAATAATGTCCAGCAGGACAACGAACAAAATGAACAGTCCCAGCACTGACCTTTCGTTCATTCCGGCGCGTTTGTACTCCTTGCGTCGGACTTCTACCAGGTCAACGGTAGCTTTGTTTTTTTCTGGCACAGTATGGTGTTTAATCTCTTCGTAGCCGCGTTTTGCTTCGTTTAAGTTTTTACCTCGAATGGCGTAAGACTCTACCCACATGACGGCAACTGAAACGACGACTGCCGCCCAGAAATTGACCTTAGTCCACACCCATAACCAACCGATACCAATCCAGGCGTTAGGAGGCTCGAAAAAGGGGAAGAGTGGTTTCCCGCCAAACATTTGAAAGAAAGCGTCGGCCGACATCACTACGCCACCGATTAAAAGGATACCCCCTAACACTTTAATTCCCGGTTTGTCTTGACCAATGAAGTTATCAAAGACGGTGGCGATTGCGTAAGGGATAACACCAATAATTTTTACTCCCATTGAAATGATTCGTCCGACAATAGCGTAGAAATCATTTTCTTCGCGTTTCGGTGTATCGTTAGTAGCTTCCTCGTCAGTTGTGGTCGGTGTGGTTTTAACCATTACTGCAAACTCCTTCGTAGTATTTAGTGAAGTAAAACTTTCCTTGCAATACGTAACCCGCGCATTGACGGTATTGGTCAAAAATGAACGTCTTTTTGAACGGGTCGATTAATTTCCAGTTGAGGCGTGGAGGGGTATTATTTAGCGTGTACCCGTCGATAATTAACTGCTCGTAATTCGCGATCGCGTTTTGGGTGTACGCATCGGCAACCTTTTTGGCGGCCTCGGCTTTCGTTTGCTCCAAATTCGCTTCAGCGTTAATGCGTTCTCTTTCCGACGCAGCAGTTAGGGAGCTGGGGATAGTAAAGGCGTTGATTGCGACCAGTGCCAAAATTCCCGTAACTCCGGCGTAAAGACCAGGCGCATAGCGTCCTGACATTTTCATAGGTAAAGCTCCTTACGGTGCCCCCAGCAACGCCAGGGGCTTAAATTTAGCGCTCGAAAAATCCTTTAGCCTTCATCCACTCCATGGAGCTATCGATAAGGTGCTGGTCGTCAGCGCTCCGCCCTAAATTAGGCTTCGAGGCGTCATCTTTGGCGGTAATTTCAGCACATTGCGCCGCGAGGTTTACGGGTACGCCTGCCTCCTCTAGCGCTAATTGGTACGCTTGGCGTAAGTCGTCAGGAGTTGACATCACGCCACCTCCCACTCGTTATCGTCTGGGCACGAGATAGACCCACCCAACGATTCGTAAGTTTGGGCTAAGGCTTGCCAGTGAGGGTCTTGACGGCACTGGGATAACGCGATTGAGCAAAGGTCTAGGGTTGTGCCTCCGTCCATAAAGGAAAACAGTTCCGACGAAAACTCATTTTCCAGGTACTCTGCGAGCGCGGCAATCGCTTTGTGAAGGGTTGAGGTTGGGACGTTAACTCGCGACATTTAACGTACCTCCTTGGTTGTAGCGGACTTGTGCCACCAGGGCTTCGCATAGACCCAAGAGGCTATCCCGCTGAAGGTTATCTAGCGAGGCTAAACTATCCACCAGTTCGTCATCTATAGGATTGCAGGGAAGCTCGTTGTACGTGTCCGTAAGGCTCCATTCCTCTCCCGTGAAGTCGCTATCGTGGAAGGCGAGGTTCGTCGCGAGCGCAGCCAAAAGAATGAGTTTGTCGTGTGGGGTTAAGGCTTCGAGGCGAGAGCCAAACTTATCTACAAGTTCTTCGAGTGGGGGTTCGCCATCGGCGTAAAACGGTAATGGCTTGGCTGATGTGCTAAAAGTTGTCATGATGGGTTATTCCTTCGATTCGTTACGGGTCGTTTGGGTAGGGTCAGCGCTGGGAGTGTCCATTTCGTCAGCGCTGACTTTCCAATAAGGTCTTAAAAATTCAAGGTTTGCTTCAGTCCAGCAGCCATCTGAATAGTTGAATTCTGCCCACTGCATGATGCTCTCTCGGATGCTCACATTGCGTCGAAGGTACTCACGCTCTGTGTCGTTCCAGTCACGTTCGGAGTCGATTACGGCGCTCCAGATGTTGGCCTCGAAGTCTGGAGTAGAGGTGGGGAGGATGAGGATAGGGTCTACATCGTCTGTAGTCAGGCATTCGCCGGTGATGCCATTGAAGGCAATGATTTCAAAGTCTTCGTCCAGAGTTAGAGTCATCGTTTTTCCAACGCATGGATGCGTTAACAAGGTTTTAAAGGCCAGCCATTGGCTTAAACGGCTTTTGCCGTACAGCCTGTGATGGTTGGATGGTTGGCAGTTCTGTCGGTGAAGTCGATGGCATCACCACTGGTGGCGGCGGAGCGCAGGGAGTAGCCTTGAGTGCGCCTACCAAGTGGTCGCCATAGTTAACGAGGAAAATACTGAACAATTGAGAGAAGGTTTTGATACCTGTTTGCTCAAGAATTTGCTCGGCTTTTGGTCGTTCCGCTTCATCCAGAACAACCCGTGTTTGATTAGCCATTGGTGTTCCCTGCTAGATGTGCCATTGCCACGATGTTGAACAGTTGGGGTTCGGGTGCAATCCGGAAGCGATCGCCTGATGCTTCACAAATGGGTGCAGCCAGGTTGGCGCTGCCACCAACCACCAGAACCTCACCTAATTGGGGTAAATGCTGCGTCCACTTGGAGCGAATCTCAGCGCGTGCCGCATCAACCCACTTTTCACAAGCGTTTTGATAGATATCAGAGAAGTCGAGGCGGTCAGTTCCGTAGACACAATCACCCTTTTGAATGGCGTCCATGATGTCTGCCAGGTTTGGGCTGAAGTCGAGGTTGAAAACTTCTTTCATCTCAACCGCTACCTGCTGGGCTAATGTCTTGGTTCCTGGCAAAATCACTTCCGCATCGTGAATCAGGGTGCCATTGGGAAGGTAAATTCTTGCGATCGCTGTTCCACCCCCGATGTCCCAAACCGCATTCTTCACCTCTGGGAAACTGAAGAATCCTTGGCTCTGGGCATACAGGAATGCAGGCAGTGTTTCATCCAGAGGCTCGACATTGGCAACGGTGTAGCAGATGTGCTCCCCATTGCGCTTGAATTCTTTGGTCAAGGGATAGTTCTCTAGCCGCTTCACCGCCGCCACGTCTCCATCGTTGAGACTGTTGGGCAGTGCGATCGCCAACTTTGAGACGTGAACATTGTTGGAACCTGGATTCGGTTCGATTGCAACTAGGGCAAGAATCGAAGCCAGTTCGCACTTGTCCTTCTGAAAGGTTGGCTCTCCGCCTAAATCTTGTGCCAATTTGCCAACAACGTAACGCTTGCCATCAACTTCTAAAAGTACTGTTTCAGGGTCAGGCCGTAACCGCTTCCACTGATACTCCGACACTTCTTTAATGCACGAAGGGATGATTTTGACCTGGTTAGAGGGGTCAATCCACTTAATGAAACGGTTCCCACCGTCAAAGACCACGCATGGACGCATCTGGGAGCTTTGAGGATACATATATCCATAGCTTGAGGGATACGTCTGTCCGTTTAACGTCTCTACTTGTTCTTGAGTTTTCATGGTTCAAATTGGCTAGATGCCTTGCAATTTCTCGGCTTAGAGCGCATTAGAAGGGATTGCAACCATTTAATACTGGTGTCCGCTTGTGCGCGTTTTACGCTTGCCTCTGTCCTCTTCGCGTCTATAGCTGTTACCATACAGGCATTCGCGAATTCGTGTCAACGTGAAGCAGAAAATTCTTGAGTGTATGAGATTATGGAAGAAATAAATTTCCCAAACGAACTACTAGAAGTGGCTTCTAAACGAGACGACCCTAATTATCAGCAAGTTAGTGGGCACATACCGAAAGAGATGGCGACGGAGTTTAAGGTTGCCTGTACTAGGAAAGGCGTTAGCCATAGCAGCGGGCTAGAACAAGCGGTGGCCTTATGGTTGGCGCAGGACAGCAAGCCCCCAGCATCTAGCAAGAGGAACAAAGAGGGTAAGGAATGAATTAAAAACTGGAAAAAATATCTGTCCAATTGGACAGATACTTCCTTAAATCCAAAAAACAAAGCTTGAGCACTTCCCGCAAAGAACACCGCTCAAGCTTTAAGTAGGTCGGGGAGAAAATCCTAAAGTATGTAAAGATAAGTGAATCATCAAGCTCTTCAATCTAGGAGATGACTCATGGGTGCCCGACTGAGAATCTTCCTCACACTCGAACAAAAGCGAACATTGTTTGAGCTGAGAACGGCGACAACAGTGCCGCAACGGGTCAAAGATCGAGCTGAAGTGGTGCGACTGAATGCACAAGGGTGGTACGTCGAGAAAATCGCCATCTACTTCAACTGGCATATGCAAACGGTACGAGAGACGATTCATCGGTGGGAAACCAAGGGATTGGGAGGATTGTGGGAGGCTTCCGGACGAGGGGGGAAATGTCGTTGGCAAAAAGCCGACATCGAATATGTTGAAGCGTGTCTTAGACAAGACAATCGCACCTACAACGCTCATCAATTGGCACAAAAACTGGCAACGGAGCGGCAAGTTCAACTGAGTCCCGACCACCTGCGTCGAGTACTCAAAAAAAGGGGGTGATGTGGAAGCGTACCCGTGTCAGCCATCGAGACAAACAAGATTCCGAACAACGAGCCATCAAGCAAGCCGACTTGGATATGTTGGAGTTAGCTGCTGCCACGGGAGAGATTGACCTACTGTACCTGGATGAGTCCGGGTTTAGCTTGTGGAGTCCAGCCAGCTACAGCTACTTTTTCCGGGGGGAACAAAAACGCCTCGAACAAACCCCTCGACGAGGGAGACGGCTGAGTATTTTAGGGCTTTGGCAACCGTTAGTCAGCTTCGTCTATGGCTTAGTGATTGGCAGTTTCACCAGTGAAAGCTACATCAAAATGATCGATCAGCAAGCTGGTGTTGCAGCACAAGAGTTTGCCAATACCGGACGGATTCGCGTCATCGTGCAAGACAATGGCTCAATTCATACCAGTACTCCAGTACAACAAAAGTGGGCACAATGGGAAGCTCAAGGATTGTACTTATTCTTTTTGCCAGCCTATTGCTCCCAGATGAATCTGATTGAGTCGGAATGGCATCAACTCAAAACCCATGAACTGGCAGGGCAGATGTTTGAAGATGAGTTAGACCTAGCTTATGCAGTGATGGATGGTCTAGAAGCTAGAGGCCAAGTTGAGGGGCGGAGTACAGAGCGTTTCAAGTTCAAGTCCGGCTAATTGTTAATGTAGCGTTACATAGTTGAGTTTTTCCCTATCCACCTACTTATTACACCGCCCAAAAGATAAGCCCTCTAAAGGCGAAACACCCCAAAGGAATACCCAAAGGCGATTTGTATGTTAAATACGACTCCAATCCTAAACAATCAATATCATGAGGTCAATAGGTCAATAGGTATTGATATCGCGGATCTACCCTTGTGCCCAAAGCATTGCCAGGAACTCCTGGAAAAAAGAGCACTGGATGAGAGGTGGATTCAAGCCAATTGCCGCTCAGTCAGTGCACAAGAGGCGACCCAACGCCTGGGCTACCCAGCCAAAGGAGCAGGCATCCTGCTCGAAGGCGTCGGCATTCAGATTCAATTCAAGCCAGATCGTCCTTGGAAAAACGAGGGTGAGAAGAGAGCACCCAAATACCGTTCACCGCTGGGCGATTACGATGCCATGCTGCCCATCCACCCCGATGACAATGCATACTGGGATGACTTTGAGGCACTTAAAGCCAAGTGTTACCAGGTCGAGGGGCATCCCTGCCTGGTAATCACTGAAGGATTCTTCAAGGCGATCGCCGGTTGCTCAAACGGCATTCCCACAATTTCGGTGCTGGGCGTCGAAATGGGTCTGACCAGTGCCAAAGCAGATATCCAAGGCAAACGCTATTTAGTTCCGTCGCTGGAGAAGTATGCTCGCGCTGGGTTCAACTTCATCATCGCCTTCGACGCCGACTGCGCCACCAATAAAGCCGTAATCCGGGCACAAGCTTCACTGGCCCAACAGCTCTTAAAATTTAAGGTGCGAGTGTACTCAGCCACTGGGCTGTGGAGTGTAGAGCAGGGCAAAGGGATGGATGATTACATCCAGAACAACGGAGCTGACAAATTCAAGCACGAAGTTTTGAGTAAGGTCGCGAACATTGAGGCATGGGAGCGGCAGTTTGTGGCGGAGGATGCAAAGCCTCAGCGCCCTCCAAAAGCTGCTGCCTTCGCCCACGAGCTAGCAGAGAAGTATAAAGACCGTCTGGCTTGGCATAACAAGGAGCGATGCTGGTATTGTTACGACACGGAAGCTCCTGGCGTCTGGTCGGAGGAATCCGATGAATCGGTAGCCGCAACGATTGAGGCGGAAGTCCACGCCAACATTGGGCTGATTTACGGCTCCGCCTATATTATTGATATCCTCAAGCTGCTCAAGTGGCGTCTGCTGAGGAAAAAGTGGGATGAACGAGATGACGTAATCCCCCTCATTGATGGCGTGCTGCGTAAAGATACGTTGCAGCTACTGCCTCATTCACCCAAGCACAACCTCACCTGGAGCCTGCCGATTCGCTGGGCTGACCGCAAGGTTGGTTGTGACCCCATCCAAACCTGGATGCTGGAAATTATGAAGGGCGATCGCGCCTTGGTTGAAGTCCTCAGAGCGCTGCTTAACTGCGTAATCTTCAGTCGTGCCAACTACCAGCGCTATTTAGAAGCCATTGGTCCGGGCGGCACGGGTAAGGGCACATTCTTCCGGCTGGCGACGGCCCTAATCGGCGACAAAAATGTTTTCCCCTCCACTCTGAAGAACCTGGAAGAAAACCGCTTTGAGCTGGCAGCGGCAGCTAAAGCCAAGTTGATTATCGTCACCGAGGCTGAGAAATACGGGGGAGAGGTTAACGTCCTCAAGGCCCTCACGGGGGAAGACAAAAACCGAATTGAAATGAAAGGCAGACAGCAGAAGTGCGGCGATGGCTTCACCTTTAACGGATTTGTCATGCTCAGTGCCAACGAGCCTTGTCAGAATGCGGACTACACCAGTGGGTTGGAACGGCGGCGGATGTCAGTTCCATTCAACGTCCAGACGCCACCGGAATTTAGACGCGACTTGAATGAGGAGTTCCAGCCCTACCTCGCAGGATTACTGGAATGGGTGCTGACCATGCCAGAGGCCCAAGTGCGCTCGCTGGTTGTAAACACCAATAAATCTGTACCGACGCTAGCCAAGGTCAGAGGTGAAGCGCTGTGCGATGCCAATCCACTGGCTGACTGGTTGGACAACTGTATTGTGTTAGACCCAGACAGCAAAACCTACATTGGCTTGGATAACGCCCTTCGTGAAGAAACCTGGCTTTATGCCAACTACACGGTCTTTATGCGCCAAACCAACGGACGCCCGATTGGGCAGCGGCGATATACCAAACTCCTAGAGGATTTGTGCTGTAACCAACTCAAATTTCCTGAGGTGAAACGAGGTCGCGATCGCTACGGCTCTTACTTCACTGGCTTACAAATTCGCACAAACGGAGATACGGCCCCACGACCCATCACAGGCTTTGAACCGCCTTCTCCACCTGATATTCCACCCCCTACGGCTTCACCACCTGTGACGGAAAGCTCCTCTCACTGTGATGGGTCTGTGACGGCTGGAACCCTTGGTAGTGATGGATGTGATGGATGTGATGCTTTTTTTGAGGTTAATGAAAATAATGAAAGTTTTGTTGTTGATGAAACGAAATTGGAACCACCTGCCTCATCAAGTGAAACAGAAAGTTTGGTCGAAAGTGTGAGTTTTGGGTCTAATTCCATCACGGAAGCTGAACCCATTGAAATGATTACATCACAGCCGTCACACCTATCCGTCACCACCCATCACAACCCGTCACACCCGTCACAGGAAATCGACTACTCTACCTTTCCGCACCTAACCTGTGACTCTATTGAAGCGAAGCGCAATCAAGCCCAAAAAATTAAACAACAACTACTGGAGGCAACCAATTGTGAGGTACTGAGCGCCCTGAGACAGGAGTTCAGCACGCGGCTGGAGTGGACGTGGAAGCATCTACTAACTGATGCCGAGCGCAATAAAATCACAGCCGTGGCTCAGACCGAACAGCTCAACCTACTCGCCCCTGGTGCCGATGTTCCAGCGCAAGTGGCACAGCCATCAGCGACAGCGGCGGAAGAAGTGGCACAGGTGGAACCTGATTCAATAGAGTCGGAAAAATCAATCGCAGATTTAACTGAAATGCTTGAACTTTGCGATTCCATTGAATACCTTGCCGTACTGCGACAAACGGAAGGGTTCACCTCATCTGTGCTTAACAAAGCCTGCAAGCGCTTATCTCCTGAGCAGCACACGCAAATTAAGGATTGGGTCAACCAACTGAATCAACGCGATGAAGAGGGGGGCTGATAACTGACCAAAAATCACCAAGGAAACGGATTGTGATTTTTATCCTGAGTCGGGAACTGCTTCTGCAAATCCTCTAATGCTTTGCTGATGGAATCGATTCGAGATTCGAGATTCGCAATTTGTGCACCGTAAAGATTTTTGATACGGGCATCCAGTTCGCGAAGGCTGACTTCGACCACCGTTTCTTCCTCAATTTTCCTCTGCATATTCTCCTGCTTCGCTGCCTCCATTTTTTGATGTGGCTTGGGAAGCAGAAGAGCCATTTGCAGTTCCATCAAGCGGAGGTCGTAGTTCATTTTGGTGATTCTGGGGTCTGTCATAGTGGCGGCGGTCAGTAATGTATCCGCATTTTACCCCAACACAGAAAAACCCCCAGCCAACGAAAGACTGGGGGTTCTGGGGCGCGTCAACGCCTAGTAATTTCCGAGTAAAAAAGCTAGATTTCAAACACTACCTTGGCATCGTCGTCAGCAGAGACGTAGTGCTTATAAATCATTTCTGGTGAATTTCCTACCAATTTAGCAACGTTTGCAGGGGTCTGACCTGCCTTTAATTGCCAGGTAATAAAACTGTGTCGGGTGGCATAGGGTTTGAGATAGGTTTTTACCTTTCCTTCCTTTATTAAAGTTTCGACTATACCTGCACTCTTGTTTTCATACCCAACCCAAACAAAATAAAGAGAAATAGCGCTTATTGGACTTCCGTTCCGATGAAAAACGAAGTCTTTTCCATCTAAAAAATAATTTGTTTTGGACTCGTAAATCTTCCTAAATAGCTGCTTGAGCTTTTCTCCGCACGGGAATTTCCTTGAGGTATTTCCAGCGTTCGCTGTCTTTAAATCCTTAAGCTCTTTTGATACACGACAGTATGAGTGACGAAAAGTTATTTGACCAAAATTTTCAGTAACATCTTCCCACCTTAATCCAATAGCTTCACCTGTTCGGCATCCGGTTAAAAATAAAAACTCTATCAAATCCTTGTAGACTCCATGAGGCCGTCCATGATGGGCAGCTTTTTCAATAATTGCTCTTGCCTCATCATGAGAATAGCCTCTGTAGTCGTTATCTTCCTTATCGTCTAGAAGCTCTCGAATATGCTTGGGTTTTTGCTGTTTTTCTTTTCCTAGAACATCCTGTTTAAGCTCTTTATAAGGATTTTCGGCGTTCTTGAGAATTAATTCGTTTCGTTTTGCCCATTCTATTGTGCTGAAGATAAAATCCAAAGCACGCCTGGTTTCGTTGGCAGTTTTCACTGCACGTATGGAATCTCTAATTTTTAGAGCATCTTTGATGATGTCAGCATCAGCAAATTGTTCCATGCTCCTTAAATAACTTTTATACCTGACCTGTGTTCCAGGGGCGCAATTCGGTTTTTTCATCACCTCAAAATATTGGGTGCAAAGGTCTAGTACTTTTGGATAATCTGGCTTAACTTTTTCTCTGGTTTTTTCTAGGCTAAGGGGATTGTATTTCTCAAGCGTGATGTCTAAGCTGTCGTTCAGTATATCCATCTGTGCGATAGCAGCTATCTGTTGCGCTTTTGCCATATTCGCTGGCGTATTAGATATTCCGAGTGTCTTATATTTTTGCTTCGTCTTCCAAATAGCTTTTGAAATCTTACTTGGAAACTGTAATCGCAGCATATTGCCGTCAACTTGAACAGTTACTTGGCCTGTTGTTTTCGTTCTGGTGGGGGTTTTGATAGTCATATTTTCTCTGGAAGCCTTTTAGAAAATGTATGCCTAAAGCTAGTAACGCTAGTTTTTAATAGCTTTTTACTAGCTTATTGTCATAGTAACACAAACAACCCGTACCAGGTTGTTTGTTATAGTTATTTATAGTTGTATAGTAAGGGTTTCAGGCTTAAGAGTAATCCGATATTAAGGTTTCCTAGTAAAGCGATAGTAAATTTACTTTAGTAAGTTTACTATCGCTTTTTTTGTTTGTTTGGCGAAACGCTGAAACCGACCAATGCGGTAACGAATACAAGCATTTTAAAAGTAACTGTTCCTAACAAATGCTAGTAAAGCGCTAGTAAAGTTAAAATTGGTAAAATCATGGCTAGAACTAGAAGAAAATAGTATTTACTAGCTATGAGCGATCGCGTCCAACTGAACATCCGACTCGACAAGCATCCAAAGATTTACGAGCTCATCAAGCAGAGAGCCAAGAAGGAAGGTTCCTCCATCAACGATTACGCTATCAATGTACTGGGTCGGGAGCTGGGGCTGGAAATAGACCAGACTCCGGTGGCTCAAGCTTTGGAGCGCATTGCCAGCCTAGAACAACGGATGGAAAAATTGGAGAGTTCCTTATCGGGGGAAACTCCAGCCTGAGTTCCCAAGAATATGCAGCAGAAATTCAAGAACTCAGGCAGAGAAACCAAGACCTTAGAATGCAGCTTACTGAAGCTCGGTCGAAAATTGTTGATAAGGAGCGCCAGCTAGACCAAACTAAACAACAGTACGAAACGATGCTGAAAAACCTGCGAAAAGAGCTGGACGAAGAGCAGAAAGACAATCCAAGTTTGGAAGTTGAGCGCATGGTTCAGTTGCTTCGGAAAGCTAAACTGACCGACTCAAAAATCGTTCCGATTATCAATAATTTATTTCCTCCTCCCGCTGGGCACGCAAACTGGACAAAGCTCCTATTGCCCAAAGAAGATTAATGCTATCAGTTGACTGGTATAAAGACGAAGCCCCTGGTGTTCAATCAGGGGCTTCCTTGTTAGTGGGTGCGATGGTTATCTGTCCAATTGGACAGATAAAATTGTTCCAGACTCAGACTTTTTAACAAAAGTAAGTTGAGCAGTGTCCTGGGAAGTGGGCTGATTGCTCATGGCTCCGTTGGTCTTTTACCTAAACATTCCAACTCATGACACCAAAGTTAGAAAGTCACAACAGAGATCGCTGTTAGTTGTCCCAGATTAACCCGGCTTCCATTTGAGGTCTGGAGCCTTTGTGCAGACATGATGATTATTTAAGGAACTCTGTCTCTTATTGACACTACTCAAGATGGGACAACGCGATCGCCAATCTCACCCTTCATCAACACTTCATCAATAGGGGGTGACACCCCTCACCCCGAAGCGTAATAATAAGGTTAGTAGATGCACCCTGATGATCGAGAGAGCCGCAAAACGTGACTCTCTTATTTTTTTTGGCAAATTTCCGTAAATATACCATGTGCGAGACTATGCCTTTAGGTTAAGTTCGATGAGAAGAACCTATGAGGCATCTTTGCCATGCCCGTAACCGAACCGTTATCAACTGCCATACTCGTGAAGGAAATCCGGAAGCGCCTAGGGCTGACTCAAGTGCAGTTTGCCCAAGTGCTGGGTGTCTCGTTTCAGTCAGTGAACCGTTGGGAACGCAGCAAAACAAAACCTTTGCCCATAGTCCTCAAGCTTCTTGAGGTGATGGTGCGGGAGATGGGAGAGAACGGTTCTGACTTGCTGGCGAAGTATTTTGTGAATCAGTACTGAGGCAAAAAAAGTTAGATAATGCTGCCATCTATATTTAACACTTGCATTCCCAGAGCAGAAATTCAAGCCGGAGAACTTTCGGTAGACTTATTTGCCGCCAAAATCCGTCCAGTTGTCGAAGGCACTGCCCCCATAGTTTACAAAGATGCCAATACCTTCTTCGCCAACACCTTTCCTACCGATGGCATTAAAACCCTAATTCGAGAAGTCTTCGGGCGGTTAACGGGTGCAGCATCAGGTTCCCCTGTCATTCGTTTAGAAACTAGCTTTGGCGGCGGCAAAACCCACGATGAGATTGCTATCTGGCACATCTGCAAGCAAGGGCGGCACATTAATGGACTAGACCGCTTCGCTGACTTGACTTTAATTCCTGATTATGCAGTGCAGGTAGCCGCGATTGATGGCAGAGACTTAGACCCAGAGAATGGGGTACATCATGCCAGCACGGGTATCACCACACTGACCCTTTGGGGAGAAATCGCCTATCAGATTGGGGGAATTGAAGGCTATCAGCTATTGCGCGGTTCCGATACGAGTGGCATTAGTCCGGGGACATCGGTATTAGAACGACTCACGGCTGGCAAACCCACTGTGATTATTTTGGACGAAATTGCCCGTTATCTGAGAGCGGCTGAGGGAAAACCTGTGGGGCAGAGTACCCTCTCCAAGCAGGTGGTGGCGTTTCTGTTCTCTTTGATGGATTTAGCAGCGTCGGTCAATAATTTAATTCTGGTTTACTCCCTCGCCTCAGCCTCCGATACCTTTAGCGAAGAAACCACGGAACTCAACGAAGTTATCCGAGCATCGGCAAGACAAGAGCGGGTTTTGAGTCCCAGTACAGATATCGAAATTTACAATATTGTTAAGCAGCGGTTATTTGAAAGCGTCAGTACCGACGCCGCTCAAGAGGCGGCTAAAGACTATTTATATTCCTATCGTGCCAGCCGGATTAATTTGCCCGATGGTTGCAAAGATTCTCCCTATGCTAACGCGATCGCATCCTCTTATCCGTTTCATCCAGAACTGTTCAGCCTGCTGACTAAAAAGATTGCCTCAATCCCTGAGTTTCAGCGCACGAGAGGGGCATTGCGGTTATTTGCGATGGTGGTGCGTCACCTGTGGCAAAATCCAACTGAGTGGATACCGATGATTCACACTCATCATATTCCCCTAGGAGTGGAGGCTCAAGTCACTGATGAATTAACCTCCCGTTTGCAGCGTCCGATGATGCGGAATCCGATTCAGGCGGATATCTACAACGCTTCAGGGAGAGAAGCTTACGCTCAAGTCCAAGACCAACAGTGGTTAGTTGCAGGGAAACCAGCCTTTTCGACTTGGGTAGCACGGACGATATTTTTACATTCTCTCACCCAAGGGATTTCATCGGGGATTCGACGGGCGGAGTTAAATTTATCCTTGCTTACACCGGGATTGGAAATTGGGTTTGTAGACCAGGTGTTGGATAAACTTACTGGCGTAGCGTGGTATCTGGACAACGACCCAATCACTTCAATTGCTCGGTTTAAAGAAGAACCGTCGATTAATAAAATTATCACAGAAGAGAAAGAGCAGGTGGGCAGGACTCAGGCAAAAGACGATTTGCGATCGCGCCGAGATAGCATCTTTGCCTCCAAAGTCTTTAAGCTAGTAATACCCGATTCTCCGGCTGATGTGGATGACGTACCTGACCCGATTGCCTTATGCGTCATTGACTTCGATGAAGCTGAAGTTTCGTCGTCTCAAGACTCTGCCCCCCATCTAATTGAGCAGATTTTTGATAATACGGGAGAATCGGGGAAGTTCCGCACCTTTCGCAATCGACTGCTGTTTTTAGTCGCTAACAAGCACGAACTAGAACGAACAATTGATTTAGCCAGAGAGCATAAGGCAGTTAAGAACATTCTGGCAAGTCCCAATCGGTTGGAGGACATTTCAGAAAGTCAGCAGAAACAACTGCGGGGGAAAGACGGCGAGATTGATTTGAGGCTGCGAATCGCTTTAACCAATACTTACCGCCATCTATTTTATCCTGCCAATGACCCCGTGAAAGCGCCCAAGGGGTTGATGCACTACACTCTACCCGCCCAAGATTCCAGCACAGTTAAAGGCAAGAATAACCAGCAGGATGTAATTCTCAAGGCACTGAGGGACTGCGGCAAGATTCGTGCAGAAGAGGAAGACTTGGCGAAGTCCTTTGCCCCTGCTTATATTTTGCAGAAGGTGTGGCCCTCTGGCATTGAGCATTGGACAAGTAAAAGCCTACGGGAGGAATTTTCCAAGAATCTCGCCCTGAATATGCCTATTGAAGCGGAAATTCCCAAACTGCGGACGACAGTACGCCGGGGGTTGGAAGAGGGACAGTGGGATATGAAAGTGGGAGAGAGGCTATTTATCAAAACCGATGACGGCAATTTTACCTTGCCGGAAACGATTGAGTTCTCCGAACGGATGGTGCTCTATCGCCGGGGAATTTTGGAACCGCCAAAACCCAAGGAAGTTGAACTCAGCGCCCAATTAATGCCGAGTACTGAAGCAACTAAACCTGTGCGGGTGCGGTGGAAGGCGAAGGGGGCGTTAACTGTTTCTCTGTATCAAGATGGAACTCAGATACCTCAAGAATTTCGCCCCTCGGATGAATATGAAGGCAGTATTTCCAAGACGACTGCCTTTAAGATAGTGGCGGATTATGGGAATGGGGAAGTTGAGCAGCGGGAGACGCGGGTAACATTAACCAGTGGTTCTACTGGTTCTATCTATGGCACGGGGGGTTCTGGGAGTAGTCCCGGTGCTAGTGACGAGAGGGGGTTATTTGATGTTAAACCGGAACAGATTGAGCTAGATGGTACACCGAATAGCGTCTTTACGGCTTTGAGCGATCGCTGTAGCGATGATAAAGTTCAGGGGATACAATTGCTGGAACTGTCCGTTGACCAAGTGATGGACTATCGCAAGCTGGGGACGACGCTGCCGCTGTTAGGTCGTTTCCCGTTGCAAATTGACCAGCGCGTGATGATTCAGACGGGTGACTTTGCTAGGTTAGAGTACCAGGGTTCAGTGCGAGGGTTCCAGAGTTTCTTCTCTACCATTAATACCTTGCTCAATGCGCCCAACGTGCAGGCGGACGTGAATCTGAAACTCACGTTTGAGTTTGACAGTGCTGTGACGCCAGGGGGGTCAGAAATCAATACAATCAAACAGGCGCTTTTACGCAATCCTGTAGAGCGTCTGTATTTAAGTGCAAGGGTAACGTATTGATGCAAGAGTTTCAACTGCGGGTGGTTCCCACTGATAACAATAATTTTGCCTTGGAGTTGTATCAGTGTGCCTATAAAAAGGCAGGGGAAAAGAAGCGACCTGCGGCTAAACGAATTGGGCGGTTGAAAGGAAATGCATTAGTGCAGGCGAGACAGGTGATTTATGAGGTTTTGAAGGCGAATAACTATGACCCTAAAACACTATCACACAAGCGGCAAGCTGCCTATGTATTAAATGAAGAATCAGGCGTTAATTTGGCACTTTTATTTCAGGCGTTGCAACCTTTATCGAAACCGGAACGAATTGCCAATATCGCGGCGGGAATTACGGCAATGAGTAATGAAGAATCTCACTACTGGTTTGCCAAAATGTCTAACGGAAAACGCAATACCGTGTTGAAGGCAATGCGAGTATTGTTGGGAGACTAAATGTGGAGGGTAAAATTATATAGCTTCTAGGGAATGTTCAGGTTAAGTAGGTCTTTAAACATCAAAAAGTTATTCCGTATATATTTGTAGAATTGTTAAGAGGTAGAGCAGCTATGAAAGTTGATGTACGAGGTGCAGTAGCGGCGGCAAAAAATTATTTTCAATCACTCAGAGATATGATAAGCCATCAAGTTCAAGATTTAAGGCTTGAAGAGGTGGAACTATCAGAAGATAAAAAATTTTGGTTTGTTACATTAGGATTTGAACGTCCTGTAGTTCAGAGAAAAAACTCTCTATCAAACCTATTACCTGCTCCGGCTTCACCTCCTGATTACAAGTATGAGCGAGAGTATAAGATATTTAAAATCGACTCAGAAACGGGTGAAGTCCAGTCTATGAAAATTAGAGATTTATGAAAGAGTTTATTCGTTCCTTATTTGATAATTATAGGCAAAAAGGAATTTTAATCGATACGAATATTCTTCTACTCTGGTTTGTTGGCACAGTCAATCGTTCACGAATTTCAAATTTTAATCGAACGGAACAGTTTACACCCGAAGATTATGATTCGTTAATGCAAATCTTGTCCTATTTTTCAAAGATTGTAACGACACCTAACATTCTGACAGAGGTTAATAGTTTGGCTAACCAGCTTGGTGAACCCGAACGTTCTCAGTGTTTTTCTATATTTGCTCAGGGGGTGGCTAGATTAGATGAAACTTATATCGAGAGTCGGACATCTGCCAGTATGGAACGATTTACTAAGTTTGGTTTGACGGATTGCGGCATCGTTAATTTAGCTAGGAACCAATATCTAGTGCTGACTGACGACCTCAAGTTAGCAAATTATCTTCAAAAATCAGGTGTTGATACGATTAATTTTAATCACATCCGTGTCTACGGATGGAGCTAAAAAATGACTAACCCTACCCCTAACCGTCCAAAAGTTTTTATCGAAAAAATCATGCCTGTGGAGTTATTAAACCAGCAGGTATATTACGAGAACGGTGGAAATCCATTCAAAGGGTTGCACCGCTGGTATTCGCGCAAACCGCTATCCTTTAGCCGCGCTAGCGTGTTGGGTTCGCTGTTACCCGCAGAGATTTCGATGGATGAGTTTGAATATCTGTTGGGGTTGGAGAGACGAAAATACAGAAGCAGTGAGGTAAGGCTATACAAAACACCGCCAACGTCTGAACGAATTAAGCAGGTGCATGATTTGTGCGAAAAGGTTTGGGGAAAGCGGACTCCTACCGTATTGGATGCGTTTGGTGGCGGTGGGAGTATTCCATTTGAGGCGGCGCGGTATGGGTTGAATGTGCTGGCGTCGGATTTGAATCCGGTGGCGGTGGTGACGATGAAGGCGGCGATGGAATATCCCCTCAAGTTTGGGCCGGATTTGCAGCAGGATATTGATAAATGGGTGAAGTGGGTTGGGGATGAGGCGGAGAAAAGATTAGCTGAGTTTTTCCCTTCGTTACCAGGGGAAACGGTGCAGAATTATTTATGGGCGCATACAGTGGTTTGTCCGAGTTGTGAGTCGGTTGTGCCGTTGAGTCCGAATTGGTGGTTAAATAAATCTCCTGGAGCCAGTAAAAAAGGCAAATGGTATGCAGTGAAACCGATTTCTAACCTGGAACAGAAGCGGGTTAATTTTGAGTTAGTGAAGGGGGCAAAGGGGAAAGGCACGACAATTAAAACCGATGAAGGCGAGTACGATCCGAGTGATTACAATACGATTAGCCGGGGGGTGGGGAAATGTCCCAATTGTAAAACGGTAATTGAAAATAGTGTTATTATGCGAGGTGCTAAACAAGCAGGATTGGGTTGTCAACTGTATGCAGTCGCTTATAAAAAAGGTCAAGAAAGTTTAGATTTTAGAATCCCCAATCAAACTGATTTAATTGGCTTAGAAAAAACCCAAAATCAGTTTGAAAAAAATATGGAGAGATTAAATAGCAAAAATTATATACCTATTGAATTAATTCCTGAAGGCAAGGATTTAGATGAACAGATCCGAATATTTTGCCCGACATGGAAAGATATGTTTAATTACCGCCAGCTTTTAACCCTTGGCACTTATGTAGAAATTATCAACGAAGCTAAGGCGCTGCTATGGGCTGAGTATGAACGGGAAAAAGTAGAGGCGATAAGCACATATTTAGCTTTAGTATTAGATAGATGTGTTGATTTGAATTCAAGACTATCTCATTGGGATGCAGGTCATCCTTTATACAGAAGGGCATCAACTCAGCACGCACTGAATTTATTTTGGTGCTATCCAGAAACAACTGGAACATGGAGACTATGGCAAAAATGTGGAGAAGCTGTATCTGAAGAATATTCTCCCTTATGTGCATTATTTGGCACTAAACCTCACTCAATGGGTTTAGCCGGTATCGAAGAATACAACCCAAAAAACATCCAAATTGATGCCGCATCTGCTGATAGCCTTTTTCACCTTCCAGCTAAATCAGTCGATGCGATTGTCACTGATCCACCTTATTATTCAACTATCCAATATGCCGAAATTTCCGACTTCTTTTATGTCTGGATGAAACGCACCCTCGGCGACATTTTCCCTGAACTATTCCTAACCGAACTCACCGACAAAGACAGAGAAGCTGTTGCCAACCCCTCCCGCTTCCGCAACATGGGAGTATCCGCCGACGAACTCGCTAACCAGGACTACGAAGCAAAAATGGCACTGGCATTTGCCGAATATTACCGAGTCCTGCGCGACGACGGCGTAATGACCGTGCAATTCAACCACAAAGACTCCGGCGCGTGGGATGTCCTCGCCAAATCCCTCATTGATGCAGGCTTCGAGATTACCGCATCCTGGGCAGTCAGCACCGAAAACCCCCAAAACCTGCACCAAGCCAAGAAAAACTCCGTCTCCAGTACCGTCCTCTTAGTCTGCCGCAAACGCGACCCTAACGCCGAACAAGCTTGGTGGGATGACTTGCGCCCCGAAGTCGCCAACCTCGTAGAACTTCGCGCCCCCGACTATGAAGCCAACGACATCACCGGGATTGACCTCTACCTGAGTGCCTTTGGTCCCGCGTTAAACGTCTTCTCCCGTTCCCACCCCATCCTCGACAGCAGCGGCGAAGAAGTCCGCCCGGAACTTGCCTTTGCCGAAGCTAGAAAAGCGATCGCCAATTACCGCTTCCGCAAACTCGTCCAAAGCGACACCGCAGGCTTTGACTCCCTCACCCAATGGTATCTCCTCGCCTGGGATGCCTTCAAAGCGCGAGAATTCCCCTTCGATGAAGCCAGACAACTCGCCCTTGCCATTGGTGGCTTCAACCTCACCGACTTAGCCAAAACCCACAAACTCCTCGACTCCACCAGTGGCACCTGCCAACTCCTCACCCCCCAACAACGCCTGAAAAAACGCGCCTTTTCCGTCAACGAACAAGAATTTTCCGCCCGATATTTAGTAGACGGACTCCACGCCATCCTCGCCATTTACACCGAAGAACAAAACATCCAACTGGTGCGCCGCTTCATGAAGAATACTGGACTCGTCAGCAACGATATGTTCATGAAAACAATGGAAGTGGCATTTAAAGTAATTCCAGATAGCGTCCCCGAACACAAAGCCTTGTTAGATTTGTGGTTGGCGATGGAAGAGATAAAAGCTAAGGTAGTGGTCGAACAACTGGAGTTGCCGTTAGCTGTAGAACAACTTCGTTTAGATTTGTAGCTTTAGCTCAAGGAGCATGAGTCAATGAATCCTCAAAATCAAAATAACTCTTTTCGTTTCAAAAGAGGAATATTGGCTTTGACATTAGGAGTCAATTTAGTAAGCATAAGCTTCTTTTTTGAAATGAATCAAAAAGCAGCTTGGGCTAAATCAGAAACCAATAGTTACTTAAATATCAATAGCCATCAATTGGGAGGTTCAAGAACTAACAACAATTGGGATTCTACTTTAATCGCTCAAGATGGCTTAATACAAGTTCCTGAAGATAGACGATATATTAACCAAAACTTTTCCCAGCGTCTCTTTTGGAATATCCCCTGGTGGGGTCATGCTTGCGGTTATTACAGTTTAGACGACTATTGCGGTTATCGAAGAAGACATTTATTTAAGGATGCCATCTTGATTACAGAAGCTGCATCGACTGAATATAGTAGAGCTACTCTCGAATTTAAAAATCCAGTTTCTTTATCTCAAGCCCTACCTTATGCCCGGATTATTAGCCGAGGAGATATGCGTTTGAATAGAGCAACCTCTCGTACTGCTGAAAAGATAGTTTACGACGAAACTGACCCTGAATTCAACGCTGGAAGTATAGCCGAACTTTATCTCACATCATCTAAACAAGTGAGTAAAATCGTTTATACCGCAACTACACCTTAGTAAGGTATTA
>NC_019743.1 GCF_000317515.1 Allocoleopsis franciscana PCC 7113
TTTGTTTGTCATTTTTTCACGTACTTGTTTGTGCTTTTTCAGGGACTGCGGCGGCGTCACGTCTTATGCAGTGATTCCTGTTTATGCATGGATGCGTATCCTTTCGTCGCTTCATTTCTGACCGTAATCGCTGATGCTTTCCTCCTCTAAGTGCTTAGGGTGTGATCACAGGGGCGTTATGCGGCTGCATTCTGCCTACAGCTAGTGGAGAGCTTTTGGTTCCGTCTCCCTCGCAGGCGTCGCAGTTAACAGAGCAGTCAGGGTCTTAGCCGTTGGTTGCTCGTGCATAAAAGTAATATAGCATTCTGTACGTAAGGATGATTCCCTTATAGAAAAGATTATTTGATTTCCATATAGCAGGATGTCAGGATAGGCGTAAAACCATATGTATGAGATATGCCTAGGACTCCCAGTGATACGCCAAAAGACAAACTGACTCTATCTATAGATAAGGATGTGAAGCGACGATTTGATTTTGTCTCCAAGTGGCACGGCTTGACCATGAGCCACGTAGCCACTGAATTGTTTGAGGAGTGGCTTGCTAAGAATACGCCGCCTGGTCTATTCGATAAGGAGCCAGCCCAAAAAGGGAAAGGGCAATGAAGAGAATGGATAAAGATGCAGAAAAGACGGTTCAGTTACGGGTTGACATTCCTGATGCACTGAGGACTCGATTAAAGACCCAAGCTGTACGGCGAGGGGTAACGATGGGGGAATTATTACAGGAGTTGATTGAAAAACCGCTTAGACACTTGGAGATTGAAGCGTTAGAGGAGGCTAAAACTAAATGACCCAACTTAGTGAGTTAAGCGGTGACTCACCAGTCACTCACGAAAAAAAGCACCGAGAGAGTCGGTGCTTTGCCAGGGTTCGCATCATCGATTGGTAGCTTTTACATCATTCAGTTAGTCCAGCGTCTATTCTATCGCTGGACACAAAAAAGCCCCGTCATGCAGCGGGGCTTTTCGCTCATCTCTTCATCTCTCGCGTTCACTTGGTCGTGAACTGGCTAATTCTAGCGCTGCTGTCGGTGAGTGGCGGGTAAGTTACCGCCGCTTACCCTGATTAGGCCACTCGGCAAAAGCCAGAAAGCAGAGCACCAAGACTATGCCAACCCCAGGCACCCAGATGCCCAGAGTGAGGAGCCACTTTAGGCCGCCAGTGAACCCGGTCTTTGAGATTATCTTGAACCAAACCCATCCGATGAAGCCGAATAGGATTAAATAAAGAAGTAGCTGCATTTTTTTCAATTAGTTGTCGGGTGGGCTGGGAGTTAATCCCAGCTTTTTAATACTAAATAAGGTTTGAACCGATGGCAGAAGTGGAATTTAACTCAGGAGATTGTCCCCCTCTCCCAGATACATTAGTGATGAGTGTGTTGGCATGGGAGAAAGGAAAGATAAATCATAGCTTTGTTTTTGACCAAATTCGGAAATACAACCAAACTCGACGGCAACTTTACCGCGACAAAGCATTATTAGCTGTGGGTATCCACGTTGGCTTGCTTAAGAAATCCAATGCAATCGCCCCAGAGCTGAGTAATGAGGAGCGTCAGCGCGTCTTGTATTTTTTGCTCCAATTTCTAAAGAGTGAAGGATGCAACGTGAAGCTTGGGTGAGGTATTGGTGAGTTATTGGTGAGTTTTAGAGTTAATATAGTAGCAACTCACTAAACACTCACTGGTAAGTTATGGGAACTGACAAGCCTAGAATTCAATCGTATCTAGAACCAGAGGTCTATCGAGACCTTCAAGAGTTTCAAGCTTTGCAGGGCTTGAGAGAGTCGGCGGCGGTCAATCAAATCTTAAAAGAGTACTTTGGTTGGTCTGATTCTTCGGCCTCAATTTCCAGCTTTCAATCTCCTAGCCTTGATGAATTGAAGCTTTTGATTCAGGAGGAATTATGGGGCGAAGGGAAGTCAGATTTTATTGACGGTATTAAAGCCCACGCCAAAAACGTTATCGCCGAAGAAGTCACTGAGGCTAAAGAATATTGGCACAGCATTGATACTAGAGAGCGGGTTGACCGCCATCAAATTGAAATTGCCAAGCTACAAGAGCGGATTGAGACTCTAGAGAAAATCTGCCAGCCGATTGAAGAAGCTGAAAGCCAGCAAAATCATTCAGGCGGATTACAGGAAATACAGGATAGGCTCGAAGCTTTAGAGGATAGCGTTGAACTGTTGTTAAACGAGCCAGCAACACCCACAAGTAACTCACTTGATTTGACGCGATCGCCATTATCCACAGCTCGGTATGAAAATGTTAAATTATTACCTGAAGCCATTAGTGTACCGATAATTGAGGCTATCGAGGGCGGTAAGGTGCAAGAGGTTGATGAGCTGAGTAACTTACCGAGTGAGTTAAATCTCTCTCAGTTAGCAGTTGAGGATTTTCAATGGACAGGTGACAATGCCATTGAGTTGAACCTTTCTCAGTTAGCCCGACGCCTGGGAATTTCTAAGAGTGTCCTGAGCCGGCGCAAATCTCAAGCTGATTTTCTGGAATGGAGTAAAGCCAATAAAGCCAAAGATCCAGAGGGTCGCACCTGGCACTACAACCCAGAGCGTCAAATCTTCAGGGGGATGTTTCTATGACTTGCCCCAGAAGATGATTGATTACAACAGCTTGATCGCCTCCGTCACCTGGGCCTCACTCACTTCTATATATGTCTTCAGTTGACCGATGTTTCTGTGCCCCGTCACTTCCTGAATGACTCTGATTGAGACGCCGCTTTTATCTAACTCAGTAATCGCTGTGCGTCGGAATGAGTGAGTGCTGATTCCAGCATCCCCTAGCCCAGCGTGACTACATGCTCTCCTCAATGCTTCATCAGCCGATTGCCGAGCTAGATGATTGAGTGGATTATCTCGGCTGGGGAATAACCATTTAGAGCCAACCGGGATTTCATAAGCCTCAAGCAACTCTTTGAGGGCTGGATGCAAATGGATTTGGCGAGTTTTACCGGGCTTGTTTTTGTAGCCTTTGCGGTTGGCTCCTTTAAATGTGATTACTGGCCTAACCTTCCCCTTAACGTCGAACACGTCGAGGGTTTCTAATTTCAGGACAGCGCTGATGCGCTCGGCGGTATAGCGGCAGATGGCAAATATCAATTTATGAGATGGCGACTGAAACGATCTCATGATTTTGCTCATTTCTACCTTGCTGAGCACTTTTGCTTGACCTGACCGATTCACTTTTGGCATAAAATTTTTATGCTGCTGAAATGTCCAATAGAGAGTCATTTTAGCAGGGTTCCCGACTAGTACAGCCCAGTCACGTCAATCAAAGGCGCTGCCAGCTTAGATCCAAGGAAAAAGGCTACCCTGCTGAAATGATAATTAGAGCAAGATTGTATCTGTTTTAGGAAGACAGTATAACAAATAGTACACGCATAGTACTATTTGTCGCATGTCCACGATTCTAAGACTTTATACCCAACGTCTTTTGTGCCAAGTCTCGCGATGGAAAGGATGGGTTTTTCTGGCACGGAATCCAGCAGGCATTTTGCACGAGCAATTTTAAGATAGACCTCGAAGCGACGGGTATCGAAATTCCAGCCCGTTGGTTCCAAGACAAAGCGATCGCCCACGTTTAGGTCCCAGATGCGAATAGGGACTGGGATAATTTGAAAGCTTACTGAAAACATGGCAACTCTCACTCCCGGTACGGGCGGCACTTTAAAGAGTACCACCCTGGAAAATGGATTTCATGAAGCTCTATCCAGGGTAGCCCTGGCGGAGCAAGATATCACCAAAGACACGCAAGTATTAACCCGCGTGACCATGTCAAACGATGTGAGAGCTTCTCGCATCACTGGTACATTCACGTTTGCCTTAACCAAAGAAACCACATCAGCCGGGTCTACCTCTTTCATCGTGGCGGATCACCTTACAAATTCGGGTTATGCCGCTGGGACTGGTGGCACGATTAAATCGGCTACTTTACCGGCTGCGATTGTGGAAATTGCGGAAGCCCTGCAAAGCAAGGAGCAAATTACATCCAAAAACTCATCGAATATTAATACGATCACCGGCCTGACTTACGACTCTGAAACTTTGCTGGTCAGTGGCTCGTTCGACTATTCCACGGTTGCCACTATGTCTGCATCCGGGGAATTGACCGTATCCGCGAAAACTTACTTAACCGATTAATGGGCTTATTTAAAAGTGATACGGTAGGCATCAGCCACGATATCAGTGTGGTTTACAGCCCATCAATGGGTCAATCTATCATCACGCTGGTGGACAATAACCCGAACCAAATCCGGGCTAAATTTGGCTTGGGGAATTTGCCAGGGGTCGCCAACGGCTTGCTGGATGAGCTGAGATGCTACGCCAGCATCAGTAGCCTTTCAGAAATCGCCTTTCCAGATATCAAGAATGAAGACCCAGAAGCCATAAAGGTCACTAAAGCTCAATCGTTTGAGTGGAAGACAGCGCGTTTTGAATTAGTCGTTTTCAAAAAAGCTAAAAACGCGGCCGATTGGGCTGAATGCGGCGTTTCGGCTTTAAAAAATAGTGGTGGATTTCGCTATCGCATTCATCGAATGCTTGATCTTGTCACTGACAATATCGGTGCTCGCGTTGGGGAGTGGGGGAAAATCGGGGTATCGGTTCGAGCTGTAGGCTACGGTGTCCCAGCGGCTTTTGACCGAATTACGTTCACCGGGAATTGGCAGCAAGAGTTTACATGGGTGCAAGAGCATCCGACCTATGTCCAAATCAATCAATATGGGTCTTCCAGTTCAGCTTCTCCCAGTCCAACACCAACGCCAACCCCCGCACCACAACCGACCAGCGCCCCAACACTGACCGTTACCCGAACAGTGGATAGCACGGGTTACATCTACGCTGATGCTGATACTGATATTACCTTTGCCGCTGGGAACTTACTGGCTAACTATCCGTTTACGGTGCGATTTGTTAGTGGCGGGACTACTGTTAAGTCGGACACTTATACGTCTACTGCCGACACTTGGACTAGGACGTTTAAGCCTTCAGAGTTAAATCAATACGGCAGTAAGAATTACACCATTGATTTTATCCATGGAAATTACACCCTTAATAATCCCACGTCTTTAAACATTGTTATCCCTGTCTTTTCCGTGGTGAATGGGGCAACTTACAACGTGGGGACGGGTAAGCAACTAGCATTTAATTTCAGCGCCACCCCTTATAAAGCGGAATGGTACAACACCGTTTGGACTTTTAGCTTTGCCAAAGATAATGGTTCTGGGGTTTTTGTTGATAAAACTGATTTTAGCCAGAATGTCACCCTTTCGTTTAATGGCTTTGTTCAAGGGGCTGCTATTAGCTTGAATAGTGCCACTTTTGCTAATGCCGGCTGGGGCAATGGCACTTATAAAGTTAAAGCTACTAAGGGAGCTTATAGCATTTATTCAGTTCCATTTGTAGCATCAGTAAGCTAATGAAATTCTATTCATTCAATGGAAAAGTTCGATATGAAATTGCTGAGGAAGCTTTTATTCCTCCACTTCGCTTAATGTCTCCTGCCCAGTGGCAATGGTACCTCTGGAAGTTCTACCATGAACCTCCTTATCACCCAAATAAACAACGCTGCAATACACTCTTGCATGGCCTGAGTGTGCCGAGGGGGTGAAATGGCAAAAGCTCGGCTTAGTCGCGATTACACTCAAGATGTCATTGACGCCAAGCAGCGTTTTGATGATGTTTTAGAGCACATTGAGGAGCCGCCAGATGGGCAAATTCCTTTAGGCGATTGGGGAATCTATACGTCTCCCAACTTGCAATCAAATGAGCCGGTTAGCCCGTTTGATTGCGACCAGTATCCGGATAGTCCCTATTGCGGCGGAAATCCTTGGACGAAGACCCCAGTAGGATTAGAGCCAGAGTGGGGTATGGATGAATGCGGGGTATGGGTCGAATTAAACCCAGTTCTGGGGTTTACTAAACTTCCCCCTGTTAGTATCGGCTGGCGTCGGCCTGGAGAATGTAGGGAAGAGGAAAAACCCCCAGAGCCAGAGCCAGAGCCAGAGGATGAAAGTCGGCCTGTCTCCCCTTTGAAATTCCCCGATACAATTGACCCAAACCTTGATGTTTTTATTGTTTTAGTTCGTGCTTATAAATATTATTTTCTCTATACCCAAGGCGACCCGGATAATTATGGGCGGATTCCTCCCCCAACTTCTAATTTACTAATCTCAAACCACGATTTAGCCGATAGCTTATATCCGGCTCCTGCTTTAACGGAATCTTATTTTCCCAGCCGCACGACGGGCCTTTATACTCAAGTGGCTGGGATTGGTCGGGCTAAAATTAAAGAAACTACTTTAATTGTAGAGAAAGGATATCAACCCGACCCCAATTCGACGGCTTCTATTCCTCCATTGGTGCCAACCGAGACGATTAGAAACATTACAAGAGAATGCACGGGCTGGATAACAAGCGACCAGTCTCCCCCCCAAATTCCCAACGTTAAGCGATACGCCAGCCGCCCCCTGACAGGGAATTACTTGATTACCAACTGTTCTGAGCCGGGTTTTATCAACCTTTCAGCCTCAGTGGTTATATTTGGCAAAATCAATCAAATTAAGCGAGACTGGGAGAATTATGTTGGGGATGTTAACTTTCGATTCCAAAAGGGAGTCAACGGCGCTGTAAATAACGGATTTGTTATTGACAAGGAAGAATGGAAAATTGCTTATGTTTCCCAGCCTAATAGCAAAAACTTTCCTCCCCCTCCCAATCAAAAGAAGAAAAAGAAGTGCTGTATGCAATGTTGTAGTAATAATTCCCAGTCCAATAAACAGAATCAAGATAATGCTGAAATCCTCCGACTCTTACGGAAGATTGATAAAAATATTGGGGGATTCCCCTTCAAAGCTGAAATTTTTGATAATGATTCTGAAAAAGTTGGAATTCAAAAGAAAAATATTTCGGTGGGTTCGCTGGCTCATGCCAATGCTTTAGCTATTGGGGAATTGCAAAGAACTCTTAAAGCGATTGGCATTGACCACTTTCCTATCTACAGCCCGTCTTCTGTAATTCAAGACGAATCCAATGGGCTATTGGGAGATTTGGGAGATTTAAAAAATAAATTATTTAAACAAAAAATTGATAGTCTGGCTGAATTTTTAGTTTGGCGCGCTAAAAACGATAACGAAATATTTGGTCAATGGCAAGAAGTCATTGAGATTCAAGATTCTGACCCAAATGTTAAAGGCAACCAACCCAAGCGTGTTGTTTTGCCGAACATGGCCAAGACTTTAAGAGAAATTATCCTCCTCTTAAGTGTCTTAATTAAATCTCAGGGCTTTAGTATGGACGCCCTCTTAAAGATGTATATTGATGTCGCCAATACAAAGGTATCTGTAGCGGCTGTTGAAGCCATCATCCGGGATGTTCAAGATTACTTGGACTACCCAACCAACACTAAAACTATTGATGTGCCGTTGGGTATTTCAATTCCCAAAGACAATGATCCAACGGACGATAAAGAAGATGTGGAGCGGTTTTTGAGGAGCTCTACGGTAAAAGCGATGTTCGACGATTGGACGGGGGAAGGGTCGATTCACGACATGCTTTTGACGTTATTGGATGCCGCTTCTCGTCAAATTCAAAAACCCCATACGTAAAGGATAAAAAAATGGCTGATAAAGCCAGTGGCTCGATTCGTGCCCAACAAAATAAAATTAAACAGCAAATGAGGGCTGACATTGAGGGTACTCAATCGATTGCTGACCAGTTAACAGGCAAGCAACCCATTGGAAGTAAAAGACTTCAAACGGCTAATACGACTAAAAAGAAACCCACGACGCCTGAAAAAGTGGATACGAAGAAATTGGAGAAATTTATTGATTTTATGGAAGAGTCTTACAAAACGACAACGAATAAAGTGGAGATTACCCGAAAAATATGATCTTAGCCTTTGATTTGATGGCGGTCTTCAATGGAAGTGCTGCCCAAAAGTTAAAAAAAGCGGCAACTAAGGTGATGACGTGGGCTAAAAAAAACCCGCTTAAAGCTTTAGGAATTGCCGTGGGTGCAATTGCTGGAGTTGCCGCTATCTTTTTCCTCGCTCCCCTGTTTGCGGCTGGCGTCGGAGCTTTCCTTTCTGCTGGTTTGCTTGTTCAAATTGGAGTGCTTCTCACTCTCTCGGTATTGTTCGGTGCGGTGATGGGCATCGTGCGAGTGCTGTGGAATTTCAATTGGGCTGAGGATGATAAAAGTCTAGATGCTGAGATTAAAGCGGCTTACGATAGCCTTTATGGGCTGGCGGGAGGATTCTTAGGAAAGAGCTTGGGCTTTCTGGTATGTGGGGCCATTCCTGGGGCTGTGGCGTTTTCGTTTAACAAGGGCATGGCGGCGGCGATCTTTGAAGACTTGAACGAGGAAGCCCAGGAGGAATTACTCAACAGCTTGGCGGCTTTGGCTAACGCCACTTTTAGAAGCTTCATCACAGCCCAGATGAAGAAGCAATTCAAATCTGCCCGACGCTATCTCAAAAAACGACCCAATCACCCAATTAGTAAAATCCTCCGCGAAAAAATGGGGGAGGACAATTTTAAGAAGTGGGGCCAAACTGAGGGGCAGACCTGGAGTTTGTCCAACCAAGTTGAGGAGCGAGTGGAAAAAATCAAAGACCCTAGGTTGCGTAACTTTACCGAGGAGTTTTTAGAAGAGTTTGCGGATACGTGCTCAGATCAGTTGTACAACACGGTAAACACCGTGGAAAGCTTTCTGGCTGCTCAAGAGATGATTCGTCGTAGATCTTCCGGCTTGGATGCTGACGAGTCATTGGTTACAGTAAGTATATCAACGGCTTCGACTTGATACGGGTATGGCTTCTGACCCACGGTTCTCTCGACTCAAAGGCATCGCTAGTAAAATCAATCTGGTCGGAAATGATGACCAAATTAAAACTCAGCTATCGCTACTATTGGGCGTAGCCGAATTACTTGATGTCACGGGCAAGGGGTTAGATCTGAATTTTGAGAAGTGGATTGAAGACTTCGAGAATGGGTTCAAGGGATTTGCCCCACGTTTAAATAAAACCTTGAATTCAAAGCCTTGGGGGCAAGCCGCTGGCGAAAGACCAAAGGTGAGAATTTTAACTGAAAATAAAAGTTATTGGACAAACGAAGGATATTATTTAATTGAATTTTTCCCGAATCGGGATGTTTTAGAAGAGTCTTACATGCTGTTTGGGACTCCCATCCAGTTGATGCAAGAACTTCTTCGGATTATGAATAATTACTTATCTAAAGACCGCTCTGACTGGATTGGGTACCCTATTGATGATTATATTACTGAAACACCAGAGCATTTAAACTCTAAATTGTTTCTTCAGCTATACGAGCAAAAATCTCCACCTTACAGGCGAAATCAAAAAAGAGCTTCGATTTCAGTTCCCGAAGTGCCAAAAGAAAAGCTAGATTGGTCAACGATTAAAAATAAAATTGGTGCCAATGGTTACTTGTTTGGTCGATTCATTACCACAGTTGCTTATTCTAATGGACGCCAAACTCAGGCTTACGCTTCAACCAAAGAGAAATCTCTACAACTTGCTACAGAATTAAGCGATTTATCAAGTTTAAATATAAAAAGCATCCGAACAGCGGAAGTTTATAAAACTGGTATTCACGACACAAACGCTTTCAGGGAATATAAGGAAGAAAGGATTTATCCGGGAACCATGTATGTTTTGAAAGTTTTCTCAACTCAAAACGGCAAAAAGCGAACTAAAAAGTCTACCCCCTTTATTCCATTGTGGAGCGTGACCAAGCCCAATAATTTTAATGACTTAATTAATGATGTCTGGATTCCTCCGGTACCCACAGCAAATTAGGGCAGATTAACGTGGCTTTGTTTGGCTGTTTACGCTTGGTTTTTATCGTGTAAAAGTCTCTCAAACCCTAGGGTTTGTGCATACGCCACAATGCCCCAAAACCTTACCCACACTGGCTAGTATCGATTTATCGAGTTAGACGAATCAGATGACATCAAGACGTGGAAGAGCTTTTTCAGATCTAGAGAGAATGGCTAAAAAAGCGGGGCTTCAAGCCGCTGCCGGTTCCCCCCTTGGAAACTATTTAGCCTACAAAGCCGGCACTCGCAAAAAGGAGATGCGGAAAACCACAGGCAAACCAACAGCAGCCGAACGCAAGCGGATGGGAATTGCGGTCATTCCGTTTAATAAGCCGGTTGTTGCTGGTCCTTTGGGGTATTACAGCACAACCATTACGGTTTGGTCTGCGAATGGGCGTACGGCAATGGGATTAAGCGACGCCGAGTTAGGGTATGCTGCTCCAACGGGTGTTAGTGATTCCTCTGGTTTTTTCCCCGCTATCATTAAGCCCGTGCGGCGACTCAGCACGACCCCGACGAATGCTGGTGCAATATCAGGAATCACGGGCGAAAAGTACGATTATTACGCTACTAATAGTTACTCGGTGCCGTTTGGACGACGGGCGGCTAATCCTACCGATACAGAAGAAACACGACGGGCGGATTTAAGCGATGCAGCTAAGGCCGCGACACCGCCGGCCCATACAGTCGGGTACGAGCCAGAAGTTTGGCGGCATGACCCACGTTCAACCGCTGCGCCTTTAGCTGGAACAACGGCACCGACTGGGGCAACTTAAACAAGGAGTGGTTATGAGCTCTTTAGAATCGCCTGATTTAAATTCGCCGTTAATTTTGCCTAACCCTGAGCAGTTTCGTCAGTATGGTTCCCTCTTTTTCGTCCAGGTTTTTTTAGATACGGACGATTCAGGAGACATTCAACACCAGATACAGCAGGGGTTGGCAATTGAACGCACACTAGCTAGCTTTTGTAAGGGTGAGATATCTCTGGCTGAATTTTTTGATTTAGCTGAGATTCATTTAGGGGCAGACCAAATCGATCAATATGTTGATGAGGTCTGCGACGGACTTGAAGAAAACCTTCAGCCTTTAATTTTGGTGTGAGCATTGAGCTTGACCTGGGTAACGCTGCTCATTGGGAGCAGTTTCATTACAGCTCCCGCCAAGTTTCTTGGCGAACCAATTATTTGTTCAATCCCCTTGAAGAAATCGACTGTAGTGGCGGCACCTTGCTCGAATCCAGCATCCTTGCTAGCTTTGCTAATTCGACTAATGCTAAATCGACTTGGCGGGTTGCGGGTTGGCTCCATCAAAAAATTAGGGTAGGGGTTGCTGTCGGTGGAGGGCTTGATGCAGTATCCCAGCACAATAGCCGGGTGTTACTTAATCGGGTCAATCTCCATTTTTGGCGTCGTGACATTAAAAGCTACGGTCTGTCATTTGCTGCAACTAACTGGATGCAGCAATTAAACTTAACCTTGTGGAAGTATACCGGGCCAATAATAGACTTAACTCAAGAGGCGATTGACTTGACGCGAATTGATATCCTGCGAACCGAGGCCAAGGTGGACATCCTCTTTAAGGACTGGAAGCGATGAACCTCAACTGGGAACTGCTGATCGACGCCGACATGTCAGAGGATGATTGGCAATTTAGCGCTCCAACTTCTGCCAATCTCTTGAGAATTGATCAAGTGGATGCCCCAGAGATTGGACGCTTTGCTCTAGCGCAAACGACTCTGGCTGATTTTGAATTCTTAGATATTAATGCTTACCCAGCGCGCTCGGAATCCACGAGAATTACGCTAGATGCGGTAGGGGTTGACCCTCGACGGATAGCTATCCGCTATCGCTATGGTCAATTCCCGGAAGGGGTCGCCAACACTTGGCAAGTCAAGATCTATGGAGCCTCGGCTGATTTTCAACCAGCGGTTAACCCCTCGGCGATCGTCCTCACGTTTGATCCGCGAATCGCCGGCGCGATTCCCTTGGAAGAAAAAGGGATTCCTTTGGGCGTGGCGACTCTGGATGAAGCGGGTTTGATTGACGAAGACCAACTTCCGACCACGGGCTTGGCGGAATTGGTCGCCGCCAACATGGAAGCGACGGATAGTTTAGCTGACCAAGTAGAACTTTTAATGGCGCCTTTCTTAACCCAAGCGGTTAGAGAGCAGCTTATCCAATTAGTAACTGACGAAATGGCTATTCAAAACGCGATAGGAAATGTGCTTCGGTCGGGGATTCAATTTATTCTCGGCTCCGATGCCCCAGGCGATACTTACTTTAGATCGGCTTCCGGCCCGTTGGCTCGGTTGGGAATTGGGAGTAATGGTCAAGCTCTGGTCGTGAATGCTGGATTGCCAGCTTGGGGGACAATTTCTAGCCTGAATTGGTCGGTGATTACGGGCACGAGTCAGGCTGCTGCAATCAACAGTGGCTATATCGTCAACGCTGCCACTCTTTCAACGATTACTCTTCCCGCTACGGCGGCGGTTGGGAGTGTAATCCAAATTGTCGGCGTCGGCGCTGGCGGTTGGCGGCTAGCTCAAGCCGCTGGTCAGCAAATTGTATTTGGCAATGTTTCCAATACCGCTGGAACGGCTGGTCAATTGAACTCTACCCATCAGCGTGATTGTATCCGGTTGGTCAACATCATTGCCGATACTACATGGCAGGTGACATCGAGCATCGGCAATATTGATGTGATATGACTCGCCAAAATGCGACTAACAATTATGTTGATTCTCAAATCGCAACGATTAATTCGCGATTAACTGCTGTGGAGCCGGCAGCGGCTCCAACCACTGACATCCGCATTAATTGTGGAGCAAGCATTGATTATGTGGCGGCAGACGGGAAGACTTGGCTCAAAGATAACTACTTTACCTTTGGAAATGCTGACGCTTCGTATTTGGGAGTGATTGGCGCGACCTATGATTTCGTATTGTTTAACTACAGTCGGAGCGGCGGCGCTGGCGGATTTAACTATAAATTCTCTGTTCCCAACGGAAATTACAAAGTAGAGCTAGGATTTAGTGAAAATTTCCATACTTCCGTAAACTCTCGAAAGTTCCATGTTGATATTGAGGGAGTCAGAGTTTTAACTGATTTTGATATCCGTGCTCAAGCTGGCGCTCGATATTCCGCTATTAAAAGAACTTTTACAACCACGGTTTCGGATGGCGAGTTAAATATACAGTTCACTCCGACCGTGGACGGGGCACAAATCAACAATATTCGAGTTTATTCTATTTAAAATGGCTATTAATATTGTGTTAATAGAAAAAGATGATAATGTTCGTTCTAACTGGAGGGAGCTATTACAACTTTTTAGTTATCAAGTTAGCACCGCTCATTCTTTAGAAAAAGTAAAATCAATTAACGAATTGATTCCTATTTATTTTGACCATATTGATGTGGTGGTGGCTGACACAGACTTGGTCGGTATGGACGCACTGAAGCTTAAACAGCTCCTTAACAACGACTATGCAAGGATTCCGTTGATTCTCACGTCTGCAAGCAACGTGCCTGAGTGGACACTTGACCGGGATGAATTGGGTGCTGTGGCTTTCTTGAGAAAACCGTTCGAGAATAGCATCTTGCTGGAATATGTCAGCAAGGCACTAAAGATTAAATCTCTATTTGAACAAGATTTGGATTCATCAAGAGCTATCGCCAAGCTCTTAATTACTCAACCGAACGAATTGCCAGTAGAGATTGCTTTGAAGCGCTCCTATACAATGGGGCGCTATCGAAGTAGTGATGAGTTTCACGCGGATATTCGGCTAAATTCTCCGAGTGCCAGCCGTAAACATTGTTTTCTCATCCGTATCTATAAGGGTAAAGACTCGTACTATAAACTGATTGATTTTAGTAGTAACGGAATTCTGATCAATGGGCGACGAATGCCCAAAATGGCTCGATTGAATCACAATGATGAGATTGAGCTTTATCCTGAGTGCCGAGCAACCTATACTGAAATTGCTCGTGAGAGCAATGACTTGGATGTCACGCTGACAAATAAGGATGATTAGCGATGAGGCAGCAGCTAGTTGAGAATTGGCAAATTAAGCGTATGAACCAGCTATTTCATGAGGAGCATCTAACTCGTGTGACAATCGCCAAGCGACTGGGCATCTCGCGAACCACCGTGAGAACTTACTTGATGTCCCTTGAGCAATGGAAGGAAAGACGCAAGCAGCTAGGGTGAGACCAGACTTACTCAGTTTTCTCCACGGTAAAACCCTACAGGCATTGTCCTTTAAGGATTACAACTTAATCCAACTCAAATGAAGTTTGAAGCGATCGCCTCATCGCCCGGTTCAGTCTTTCAGAGTGGTTTTATGAAAAATGTCCTTCTTTTTCTGCCGGGATGGCGTCAATCCGATCTGAATTTTCAAATGAATTTAACGGCCTATTACAACTTGTAACACCCCCCCGGCGCGAGAAAGTTGTAGTATGCCCGCCGGCTTCCGCCAGTAAATCACCTAACGATACATTGAGCGGCTGGCAGAGTGGGGGAAGCATAGCGGTAGGGGCAGAATGAGCGCCGGATAAACGCCTGTATTCCGACCGTCTAGAGCTCATGGTGCAGAGTTTGGCGCGTGGCTGGTAGATGTTACATCGATACAACCAAACCTTGGGTTTTGCCCCATAGGTGAAGAAACGGGATGAGATGCGATGGAAGCCGACCTCTCCCACTTTGATCGTGTTATAGCCGCCTAGCCCCTTCTCAGACAGATAGTAGGAACCATCGACAGATGATCGTAGATTTACGTCTTCTGAAGGCTCTACGGCTCCCCCATCGTGGTGGAGACAATCAGCGGCTAACTTGTACTCTGACTTTGATTGCACGACCTGGCGTCTATCCACGTTCATCAGAGCCAGGTGCCGACGAACGGTGCGATCTGCGATGCCCCTCTCATTCGCGATCGTTTGTTGGGAGACACCGAAGGGGATAAACCCCCTCGATGTCCAAACCCGCCGCTTGCCAATGTGAATGACACAACGGATGCTCCCCTTGGCATGATTATCGGAGAGCCGCTGTGCTTCTTCACTTGGGAAAAAGGCGTCGGGCTGAGGAAGCTTGTAAATTTTCCGAGCTGGTCCCGGAAGTTTGCGCCAAGCGGCAAAACGAGAGAGTTGCTGCAACCTTTGAGTTGTGGCGACGGTGGCAGCAGCCCTCAATTTTTGTAATGTTAAAATCTCGTGTAGGCCAACCTCTGAGGGTGTACCCCATGGAGCGTGCCTCTGTTTGCCGCTGTCTGAATCAGATATCAGGTCACGGCAAACAGCAAATAATCCCCCTAGTGCGACCCGTAATTTTCCCCGCTGGCACTTCCACCAGCGGAAGGCTCCAGCGGCTTTCCCCTCGCGAAGCCATTGATAAATGGATGATGGGGCAGCTTCTAGCAATTGGGAGATGGTAAGAATTGGGAGTCGCAAATAGCCAGACCCATCTTGGTCGAAGGCGCGGCAAAAATACCAAAGTCTAACCCATGGTCGCCCCTTCTCTACAATGCGCGAGTGTATCCTCACTGTGAAGCGTGAGAGGATGTCGGCTGATAGAGATAGATAGGGTAGAGCTAGAAGTTGATACACGTTTCATTTTGCTTGCCCCCCCGGTTTGTTAAATCTCGATCGGATAACGATCGATCATCAAAATAATTTGTTACAGTCAGTGAACATTTTTATATGTGGTTTTCCCCTGGTTGGGGGAAGCGGGATGGCTTCAGTCGCTCGTTTGTCGTTTCCAGGGGGGACAATTTCTTGAAAATTTGGAAAAAACTCGAACGACTGAAACACTTGCGGAGACCCGACTCCAAAAAAACAAATCGGGAACTCGTCCGTAGGACGAGTTCCCTCTAAATCGGTTCTACTCGTTCGTAGTTTTTTGGAGTTAATGGTAACGCTTTCTTCGCCGCCATGCTTCCGGGATTTCCCGGAGATTTGTGAACTCGCTTTGCTCACTCGCCTCAATTGCCAGTTGAGAGTGGCAAACTTGAACCCCTCAAGTAAGGTGTGAGTGTGGGAGCTGGCGATGACTGTGTGGCTCCCCCCCTCGAAGAAATCTTCAGGGCTGATGAATCGAACGCGATCGCCTGGATTAAATGCCGGGGGTGGGTAGTCGATGGGTTTACAGTAAATCATTCAACCTTCCCCGTTTAAAACTTTCTCGACGGCTATAGATGCTGATTTAGTGCTTTGGTAAGTTGCAACCATCCGATCCATCTCCTCAATAGATAGAATGATTCTTTGAGTTTGTGTCCCATGAGGGAACTCAACGGTTTGGGTTTGTAAGAAGTAGAGATTCCCATCCACTCCTCTTATAAGTTCCAGACTGTTATGAACTGGGACGATCATTCCTTCCTCTTTCATTGAGTCGCTCCTTTGAACATCTTCTCGATCGCCCCTGGCCTAAACCAGTCGGGCAAGGTCACGGGCATGTCCTCCACCAATTCGCCGGCTTCGTTTTTAAATCCGTTGAGTGTGCCCTTGAAAGTTGGGTTGTAATCATTGTCAGCGTTAAGCAGGAGGTGAAGGGTTCCACGCTCTCTTGCTTTAGCCATCCCCCCACCTTTGCCCATGCCCTCATTGGTCACGCTGTGAGTAATGGCAATCAGCCCATAAGCCGCTTTCCTCGGCGCTGATAACGCAAACTTCATAAAGCTCTTGGCGATGTCGGCGCACTCTGCATAATCCCCATAAGTGGTCAGCTCGTCAAAAATTAAAGTCTCAACGGCGAAGTTATCCTCGTCTCGAATTTCAATCCCTTCTAAAAATCGCTCCAAGCCATCCCGTAAACTCTCACCATTCTTATTGGAGCCATAAGCCTCGAATTCTAGCGGCTGGAGAATGCTCCAAGCTTTGCTTTTATTCTGGTGGTAGTCCGTATCTACAACCCAGCCGAGCTTGTGCCCCTTGAGTTGGTATCGGATATAAGCGACCAGGGCAGCGGTGTAACTTTTGAATGAACCCTGTTCACCCTCGATTATCAAAATTTTGCGGGTAGTGCACAGGGTGTGCAACCAACCCCCTTCATGCTCCTTGAGTTTCTCAATCAGCTCAGCCTTTGCCGCTTCATCTCCAGTCGGTTCATTCGCCCCGGTGTCTTTTTTCTTGGCTGGCTTATTCAGCTTTGCCGCCTCAGATTTGTGCTTAGCTTCCTTCTCGGCTTGCTCGGCGGCCTGAGCTTGGAGCGTGGCTAGATGCAAATCAAACTGAGCTTGGTCTAAGCGCTCACCTTTGGCGTAACGCTCGGCGGCAAGTTGACGTTCGCCGGGAGTCATCAGATCTAACATCGCCTGCCCATGGTCGCGGCTCATCATCTCTTTAATGAACTCGCTCTCGTTGTGCTGGCGCTGGGTATCGAGCGTAATGTCCAGCTCGTGGGATAACGCTCTCTTATAGAGTTCCTTCCTCCGGCTCCAGATGAAAGCGTCTAAATGATCGTCGAGTTGGTTGGTCGCTGACTTGAAAAAGGCAAACGCCGCTCCGAGGAACCCAGCGCTGGCAAGTCCGTACAAACCCGCATACGGGTTTTGAGCCGGGATGGTCTTGAGAATACTCACTTTAGATGCGAACTGCTGATTCTGCTCAGCTTCCATCGCCACGCGCCAGGTGATGCCCCGGCGAATCTTTTCTCCAGTGCAATAGTCATGTTGCTCTGGGTGAGTCAGGTTAGGCGGGTTGAAACAGAATAGGGTGTAGTCAAATCGGCTCCCTTCCATGGAAAAAGCAGGGATTAACAAAGACGCGGCTGTAACGATGAAAAACCCAGACGCCAGCGTGTTACGTCTGAGTTTACGGGAAACTTCGAGCTTTAATGATTCTAGGTTGTTCATTTCCAAGGACTCCTCAAACCTTTGACGAAGCCAAATAACAGAACCATGCCGACTGAGGCGAGCACCACGGGCACGAATAGCGGGGGAAGGAAGTTCTCCACCTGGGGGCGCTCGTAGTTGTGAATCTCGGTGTAAACAGCGTTGAACGCCTCAATGGTCGCCTCTAAATCATTGGCGATTTTATAAATACTGATCGTGACAATTGCCACTGATGACGTGAATTTGATGATGGTGATAATAGGTCTGTTCATTATCTTTAAACTCCATCCCTCCTCTGTTTTTTGAAAGTTGATTTCGGTCAGCCCACTTAAACTCGGAATCCACGCCACAAAAAGACATAACCAGGTTGTAAAAACCTGGGTGACTGCAAACTGGAATAACAAGAGAGCGAGTGAAGCGCTAGCGACTTGGCAAGATGCAAAAAACAGCATCTCTTCAATTAACTGTCTCGTTTGGATTTTGGCCTTTTGTGTGTGAATATATTCCTTTACAAACGTCTCTGTTAAAGTGTCTGGCTGAGGCTTTTCTTGTTGTATTTCTTCGTCAATTCCTGGTATCATGAACTCGGTTTCCATAAAGTATATGAGTTAAGCCCTCCGAGCATTGATGACCTGCTCGGAGGGCTTTTTGATTTAGAATCCTAGGGCTGAAACAATACGGCCTAGGGATTGCATAATTCCCTTAGATTGCTCCACCCTGGGAGAGTTTGCAGAGGACTCAGACGGCACGTATTCACGCTGTGGCAGCAAGTCTAATCGGGCATTCTCGCCATTAGAAAGAAGAGCTTTAGCCGCACTCATTTCAAAACGTCTGTCTTCTTCTATCTGTCGAATTTCGGGTCTGTTGGTTTGCTCAATTAATCGAGCATCCCCATCAACGCCAGTCATGTATAAATCAATGTAGCTCTTGAGTTGAACGTAATTGATGGCGTAATTGTGCCGCTGTAACTCAGACTTGGCGGCGGCGATATATTCAGCCTTTAACTCCTTGCGTTGGTTGCCATATTTTGAGTTTGCAAGAGAAGCCTGGGAGGTTGCCTTATCGATATTGATGGCAGAGGAACCACTCTGTTTAAGAATGGCTGAAATCCCTCGATTGTATTCCTCAGTACCTTTAATCAAATGCCCGTATGCTTCGGTGAGCATCGGCATTAATTCTTGAATCTGTTGACCTTGACGGGCGGCTTCTCCAATGTTTTTTAAGGCTTCTCGGTCGCCTTGGAGAGCTTTGTCTAAATCAGATAAGTCAATTCCAAATTTACCTTTCATCATGCCTGAGAGGCGCTTGGCTTTGACGCCGACGTGGTTTTTAATTTTGAAATTCATAATTTTACTGGGTTTGCGAAGTTGGTTGGTTGATTCCATTGAGTTGGCTGGAATGCCCTACTGATTGAGCTATAGGCGATTGAGAAAACAATCAGAGCGAGTAGGGCATTGATTAACCAGGCTGGGACAGTGAGCGTTAGGGGTTGGGGTGAGTTAGTCGTTAACTCACCTCGTGACTCCTCTAGTTGAATGTGGTTTGAACTTGGCTCAAAAACTTCTGTTTGTTTTGTGCCTTTTGGGCGAAAAAATCATCATTTCGTCCTGATTGAAACGAATTAGATTGAGCTGACCGAAGATTATTAATCGTGCCAATGGCTGAAGTTAAGATATTTCCCCGTTTGTTTAGGTAGGCCGTAATCAACGTCGAAGTCATTTCCTCTATGTCGCTAATTTCAGCCATCAGCTCTTGAGCCAGTGAGCTGAGGATATCTACGGCCTCTTGATTTCCTGTCGCTCCGAGCTGAGCAATCGCTTGGTCCACAGCTTGAGTTACTTTGAGCTGACTGATAGCCGATGACGGATCGCTTTGACTGGAATCTGTCACGGTCAGCGAGGATTCTTCAGATTTTTCAGGCTCTGGGGGCTGAAGACAGGGTAGGTCTTCCACGGGAATATCGAAATTTTCAGGAGTGGGGATGTTAATTTCTGCTTCTGGCTCCAGGGCTTGAGAAATTTCCTCGGTTTGAATTGGGGTGATCGCCTGAATTTCTTCTGGAATTTCGATGGAGGCTACCAATCGATCGAAGGCTAAAACCATTTCTTCCTCACTTGGCTCCAGGGGAGAGAGTGAAACTTGAACTAATGCTTGGCGGCACTCTTCTTTATTGAAGCGGTAGCCCTTGGCAGTAAGGCGAGACTGTAAACGCTTAGCAAACTTATCCATGATTAACTCCTTGGGGTAGTGCGGGGGAAAAACTAGCTTTATAGATGAATGCTTGGGTCAAGATGACTTTGAGAGCTGAAGCTGGATAACTTCTATCTCTGCGATAGCCACCGATAGAACTGAACCAGCGGCTAATCGTGGTTTGATGGGGTTTGACCCCGTACCCACTCAGAATGCTGACAATCTCTGAGCCTTTGAGTGAGGCGTGAGATTGCATGATCTTTTCGGCCTTCTCATAGCACTCTAGGATTCCGCTCACTCCGATAGCAGAGCGAGGAATTAGAGTTCTGATTTGGGCGAAGAATTGGAGATTCTCCGGTGTCAGTTCGAGTTGGTGTTTCGCTAATAGTCGCTTTGTCGAGTACCAGGAGCGGTCGGTGACTCTTCGCCCTAGCGCCAACTCATAAGTAAGTCGAGCGTCTTCTTGGTTCATAATGGTGTTAACTCTTCAAGAGATGAGATCCTGGTTGATGGCGCTGGAGTTGTCCATGCTGTCAGCGCTATCGTCCAGAACCTCGATTATCCGTTTCAAGCATTGATACTTACGGCTGAATTCCTTGTAAAACGCTTCGATTTGGGATTCGTGTTCCTCCTTTAGAGCTTTGATTTCTCTGGCATAGTCAGCAGCAAGGGCTGTGATCAGTGGGTGTTTTGAGATTGATTTATGCATCCTCGTCGTCCCAATCATCCAAGTAAGGAATTGTGCGTAGCGAGTTCAGGTCTAGCCCTAGATTTTCGGCATTGTTGTAAGCATCTGCTAAAGCAGTAGCTCTGGTTGAAAATACGGGTAGATTTGGCTCCTCATCTTCGTATTCACTTGGGCTACTGAATAAAGCCCATGCAGCTTCTTTTCGTTCGGCTGGTTCAGTTCTTGGATTAATGCTCCACCAGGGCATAGCTTTTCCT